>JAIBAY010000001.1:600000-883096 GCA_019694975.1 Chitinophagales bacterium | reverse complement strand
AGTATGTCCAGCAACAAAGGAAACCCCATTCATTATTGCCACACAATAATATTGAACTGCAAAAAAGCATCCGTATCATAATTTGCTCATGTGTAGTATAGATCTAAAAACATTTTCGGGAATACCCTACTGCCGCGAATGCATGTTACCCCAAATGCTTCAACGTAATCACTTCCCGCTCCGTGAGTTCCCTCCATTCGCCGCGCGGCAGATTTTTTTTGGTCAACCCTGCATATAATACGCGGTCAAGTTTAATTACAGTATATCCCAGGTGTTCGAATATCCGGCGAACAATCCTGTTTTTGCCGATATGCAGTTCGATACCTACTACGTTCTTTTCCTTGTCATTGGCATAGGCAATCTCATCCACGATGGCAAGACCGTCTTCCAGCACAATGCCTTTGGCAATCTTTTCCATATCGTCGAGTTCCAGCTTTTTATTCAGCGTTACTTCATACACTTTCTGCACTTTTTTGCTGGGATGCGTGAGCCGTTGCGCGAGGTCACCGTCATTGGTAAATAACAGCAGGCCGGTGGTATTCCGGTCGAGCCGTCCTACCGGGAACAACCGTTCGGTGGAGGCTTCACTGATCAGTTCCATCACGGTCTTTCTGCCGCGATCATCTTCGGTTGTGGTAATATGAAATTTGGGTTTGTTCAGCAGGATGTACACCTTTTTTCCATAGGTGACTTTTTCTCCTTTATACTTTACGCTGTCATTTTTTTGTACGCGGTAACCTGGTTCTTTGATGACTTTATTATTCACCGTTACCAGGCCTTCTGCAATAAACTCTTCGCATTTTCTCCTCGCCGCAATGCCGGCATTCGATAAATATTTGTTGAGCTGCACTCCCTTATCCTCAGCGTTCGCTGCCGCTGCCGGCTGCACGTTTACCGGTGCAACCGGTCTTGGCAGCAATGGTTTTCTACGGTAGGTCGGCCGCTGCCGTTTACCGCCGCCGAAATCAGGTTTGGCGGATGTGTGATGCGGCCTTGAAGCGTTTTCTCTTTTTCTGTTCATTGTATCAAAAGTAAGCGGAATGCAGCAGATACACGGAAAATAATGGCGGCGCATATAAATGCGGAGCCTCTTAATTTATCGTGTTGTATAGCATCATTGTTTTCGTGCTTTTAATTGCGGCAAAATTGTTTGCCTGTTTCAACCAATTGCAATCATCTCAAAGCAATGCCTGTACACCAAAACGGGCATCTATCCTCCATCATTTCAAACTCCTTACCGGATCGACCACCGGTAAATTCAGCCGCATCACTTCAGCGTTAAATGCCGTCACCTGTTTCATGAAAATGTTATCAAGCCGCTTCAGATAGCTGTCGCTGCGCGCTATCAATACATTGGCTACTTCAAACTGTTGCATCGGCGGACGACTGTCGGCAGCACGGATAAAGTCCTGCAAGGCGCACATCCGTTCCAGCATCTGCATCGGAAATCGCAGCACATCTTCTCCTGCAATCGCTTTAACCTGTATAAGTGTATCTTCAATTTCTTCCAGTGAATCCAGCAATGGTTTTGCAACAGCTTTCAGACTTTTGATTTTTGTGGTGTCCCTGAAACTGTTCGTAAATGCATTTACCTGGTCACGCACCGACCTGATTTTGATGATACCGGTGGCGATCGCGTTCATCTCTTTATTAACCTGCATCATCAGGTCAAACTGCGCCTGCAGATCTGCCTGCGTTGCATTTACTTTCGGATTCAATACGATGGAAAACTTTCTTTGCATCAGCATTGTATCACCCTGCATCAGTTTCACGCTGTAGTTTCCGGGCATTGCTTTTGGTCCGGCCAGCGCATCGTTGTACCACCAATCTTCATCAAAAAGCCGGGTATGCGGATAATTCATATCCCACACAAAACGATTCATGCCTGAATCTGCAGTCAGTATTTCCGGATCCTTTTGCGGGCCTTTGTAAAACTTTTCATCGCCCTTCAGCTTATTCCCATGCTTGTCGTGCTTATTTGAGAAAGCGATGATGCTGTCTCCTGCAGCATTGTAAAACACCAGCCTGATTTCTCCTTTCGGCCGTTGCCTGAAATAGTAGTTTACGATCACGCCGTTGGGAGCATTGGTTCCTTCCTGTAAGTAAATGGCTGCTGCTTTCTCCTCTGTAATTTGATTTCCATCCATGCGAATGGCAACGCGCGGCTGATACAACCATTGCTGCGCATCAGCAATGGAATCATTGATCTGATAGAGCGGCGTTACATCATCGAGCACCCAGAAGCCGCGACCATGTGTTGCAATCACCAGCTCCTGCAAATCCTTTTTCACCTGCAGATCATGCACCGGCGTAACCGGTAAATTCATCTGAAGCGACTGCCAGTGATCACCATTGTCGAAAGAAACGGAGACGCCCGTTTCTGTTCCCGCATATAAAAGCCCTTTCCTGTTCGGATCTTCCCGTACACAGCGTGTGTAAACATTTTCTTTCAGTCCGCCGGTGATCAGCGTCCATGTTTTACCGTAATCTGTTGTCCGGAAGATGTAAGGATGAACATCATTCAGCCGGTAACGATGTGCAGCGATGTAACAGGTTGCAGCATCAAAGTGCGATGGTTCAATGATACTGACGGTTGTCCATTCCGGCAGATTTGCCGGTGTGACGTTATTCCAGCTTGCGCCATTGTCGGTGCTCACATGCACAAGCCCGTCGTCGCTGCCCGCCCAGAGCAATCCCTGTTTAACTGGTGATTCCGCGAAAGCGAAGATATCGCCGAACACTTCAGCGCCGGTATTATCCGGTGTGATAGGGCCTCCGCTCTGTTGTTGTTTCGTTACATCATTCCTTGTAAGATCAGGACTGATTGTTTCCCAGCTCATGCCACCGTTGATTGAACGATGTACCATTTGTGAAGTACAATACAACAGCTTTGGATCCCATGGTGAAAATGAAATGGGAAACGTCCAGTGAAAGCGGTATTTATTCACGCCTGAACCGTATCCGTCATTTATTTCAGGATACACGGAGACATATTTGTATTGCTCATTTTTTTTGTCGTGCATGGAAAGTATGCCATCATATTCGCCGCCATACGAAACCGAAGGATCCATTGGATCAGGCACGATGTAGCCGGCTTCACCGCCTGCCGGAACATACCAGTCTTTGGCACCAATAGACGAACCATACGATCTTGTTGCAATGCGCACGGAGCCCCAGTCCTGCTGTCCGCCATAGGCGTGATACGGAAAATCATTGTCGAGATTGACGTGATAAAACTGGCAGGTAGGAATATCTTCATCGGTCCAGGTTCTGCCACCATTAAAAGTCACTGCCACACTTCCATCATCAGCAAGAATGAAATTTTCCGGGTTATCAGGGTTGATCCACATAGCATGGTTGTCGCCATGTTCCTGTTCCATTTTAGAAAAGCTCATGCCGCCGTCAATAGATTTCCATAGTTCCACATTGCAGAC
This sequence comes from Chitinophagales bacterium, assembly GCA_019694975.1. Classification (NCBI taxonomy): domain Bacteria; kingdom Pseudomonadati; phylum Bacteroidota; class Chitinophagia; order Chitinophagales; species Chitinophagales bacterium. The sequence continues at coordinate 879,662 of JAIBAY010000001.1, read as the reverse complement.
ATACACCACATCCTTGTTTTTCGGATCACAGAAGATTTCGCTGAAGTACCAGGGCCGCTGGGTAAGATCATTTTTCGCGGAAGCGGTATCCCACGTTGCACCACCGTTATCACTCCGGAATAACCTGCTGTGTTCACTCTCCACCATGGCATACACGCGTTGCGGATTGCTGGCCGAAACGGCAATGCATATTTTGCCAATCAAACCTTTAGGCATGCCCGGATTTTTTGATAACAAGGTCCACGTGTCGCCACCATCCGTTGTTTTATACAATCCGCAGCCGGGCCCGCCGCTGCTGAGTTTCCACGGCATGCGATGTGCCTGCCACAGCGAAGCATAAATTATGCTTGGATTGGAGGGATCAAAATCAATATCTATCGCTCCGGTGCTGTCATCCTTTGCAAGGATTTGCTGCCATGATTTACCGCCATCTTTTGTCCGGTACACACCACGTTCTTTATTCGCGCCATATATTTTTCCCATAACAGCGGCATACGCCACCTCCGGATTTTTTGGATGAATAATAATCTGTCCGATGGCAGATGCATCCAGCGTGAGTTGGTGCTTCCATGTTTTTCCTGCATCTGTCGATTTGTAAATGCCATCCCCCATGATGGCAGTATTCCTGATGGCTGCTTCTCCCATGCCGGCATAGATAACATTCGGATCCGAAGGAGCTACGGCAATGGCACCTACAGAAGAAGAATGAAATGCAGTATCTGAAACGGCGAACCAGGAAATACCACCATCTATTGTTTTCCAGACGCCACCACCTGTTGCCCCGAAATAGTAGGTAAGAGGATCGCCGGTAACACCGGTGGCAGTTAGAGACCGGCCACCCTGGTAGGGACCGATGTTGCGCCATTTCATTCCTGAATAAAGTTGTGGCGCGTAACCGGCCGCATCGTTGTCAACAGTGGTTTTTTTGCGGGCTGTTTTCTGGGAGAAGCAGGCAGATGCAATGAGCAGGAATACGATGACCCTGGCGGTCAGCAGGAGGCTTTTCATTGGTGAAAAAAATTAATGGGTGAAAGCGAAAGATAGTTTGTTCCTTCACCAAAACGGCATGCGTTATTTTTTGTCATCCATCTCCGGAACGTTAATATTCATTTTAACGGATGTAAGAAAGGCCCTGCAGCGGTTGCTTGTGCTGCACTCCGGCAGTTGCTGCTGACCACGTACATGTCAGGATTGTGATAATGCAAGTATATATTTACACGGGCAGTTGCCTGGAATTGTTTATTACGATAAAATCACCATGTCATGTATGATGAGACGAAGCAGTTAAAGCCGCCGGTTAATGGTACGGAACGAAAATTCCTGGAAGGCCCGCAGTCGCGGCGCAAAGAATTTACCTTCGTGTGGAATGTAGCCAGGCAATTTATCAAAGGCTTCAGGGAACTGCATTTTGTTGGCCCTTGTGTCACTGTTTTTGGCTCTGCGCGGTTTGAGGAGGATCATGAATATTATAAACTGGCAAGAAGAGTAGGCGCCTCCTTAGCCGACCTTGGTTTTACTGTGATGACAGGCGGTGGCCCGGGAATTATGGAAGCCGCCAATCGCGGAGCGAAAGATGCCGGCGGCACCTCGATTGGTTGTAACATACGGCTGCCGCAGGAACAGCAACCTAATCCTTATCTCGACAAGCAGATCACTTTAGATCATTTTTTTGTGAGAAAGGTGTTACTGCTCAAATACTCCTATGCCTTTATCGTTATGCCCGGCGGATTTGGCACCCTGGATGAACTGTTCGAAACTATTACACTGATTCAAACCAGGAAGATTCAGAATTTCCCCGTGGTGCTGATGGGAACGGAATACTGGCGCGACCTGACAGAGCTGATGGAAAAAATGTTGAGCCGGAGTACCATCAGCGAGGATGACACCAAGCTTATCCTCGTGACGGATGATGTGAGCGAAGCGATGGAACACCTGCGCAAGTATGCCATTGAAACTTTCAGGTTACAACACCGGATGGATGTGAAGCCGGTGAAAATTTTCGGAGAAAAAAAACCGTAGCAAAGCAACCAGGTATCGGTCTTTGGCAACCGCATGCAGATCACACCGCGACATTGTTGCTGAGGCAGCGATCATGCGCAGGGCTTTTGGCCACCGCTTGCTGCGGACCCGTTCACTGCTTATTTTTCACTTTCTTTGCGGAAATTTTTTTTAATGAGTGAAGTGAAAATTCATACGGCATTGCTGTCCGTTTACAATAAAGAAGGATTGGAACCCATTGTGAAAAAACTGCATGAACTCGGCGTGCAGCTGATCTCCACGGGCGGCACAGAATCATACATCAGGGCGCTGGAGATTCCGGTCGTGTCTGTTGACAGCTTAACCGGTTTTCCGGAAATGCTTGGTGGCAGGGTGAAGACGCTGCATCCGAAAATTTTCGGCGGCATACTCGGCAGGCGGTCGCTGGCAGCAGACCGGCAACAGATGAGCGATCATAGTATTCCCGAAATTGATCTTGTTATTGTTGACCTGTATCCGTTTGAAGAAACACTATCGGCCACCACCGATGCATCACAAATTATTGAGAAGATAGACATCGGCGGTATCTCACTCATCCGTGCCGCAGCAAAGAATTTCAATGATGTGCTGATCTGCGCTTCGCGTAATGATTATGCTGACCTGCTGCAGCTTTTACAATCTGCACAGGGTATCACAACGATTGCAGATCGCCGCAGATTTGCCGCAAGGGCGTTTAATATGAGTTCTCATTACGATACTGCCATCTTCAACTATTTCAACAGCGACGGGGCGGTTAAGGTGTTTAAGCAGAGTGTGCTGCAGCATAAGGCGCTGCGCTATGGTGAAAATCCGCATCAGCAGGGCACCTATTATGGTAACCTCGCCGATTTGCTGGAGCAACTGAACGGCAAAGAAATCTCCTACAATAACCTCGTGGATATAGATGCAGCAATCGGCCTGATAGCTGAATTTGAAGGGCCTGCCTGCGCCGTGATCAAACATACCAGTGCCTGTGGCGTGGCGGAAGCAACAGATTTGGCGGAGGCATGGCAGAAAGCGCTGGCAGGAGATCCTGTCTCCGCATTTGGAGGAATCATCGGAATGAACCGCCACATCACGAAGGCGGTAGCTGAAAAGATCAACGAGATATTTTTTGAAGTGATCATTGCACCCGGCTATGACCAGGATGCTTTGCATATCCTGAAGCAGAAAAAAAACCGGATCATTATTGTGCAGAAAAAAGTAATCAGCGGAAACAGCACCTTCAAGAGCATATTGAATGGTGTGATTGAACAAAATAAGGACAAGGCGCTGGCAACACCGGACACTTTGAAAACAGTGACGAAAGTTTCACCGACAGCTGCGCAGATTGCTGATTTATTATTTGGCGAAAAATGTGTCAAACACTTAAAATCGAATACGATTGTACTGGCAAAAAACAGTCAACTGGTGGGAATGGGCTGCGGACAAACGTCACGTATTGATGCGCTGAACCAGGCGATACACAAAGCGAAAGAATTTGGTTTTGATGTTAAAGGAACGGCTATGATTTCCGATGCATTTTTCCCTTTCAGCGATTGCGTGGAGATTGCCAGCCGGGAAGGCATTGCCGCGATTCTTCAGCCGGGCGGATCGGTGCGCGACAAAGATTCTATTGACAAGTGCGATGAATATGGAATACCGATGGTGTTTTCAGGCTTGCGGCATTTCAGGCATTAGTGTAGTTTATTCAAAAACTTGTTGCACAAGTGCTCAATCCTCAAGGTTCAATGCTTGGTGCAATCTGTGTTGACTATTGAATATTCATTATTGGATATTGAAAAATTCTGAAAAATGAACACTCAATATTCAACACTCAATATTCAACTCTCAATAATTAACACTCAATAATCAATCATCAATGTTAATCTTTGCCCAAAGACGGCGTCCTCGCCGAACTCATTGTAAGCAACATTCATCTTTTAACTCAAATGATTGACAAGGAATTCAACTACTGGCAGCAAATGAATATTGAATATTGAATATTCATTATTGGATATTGAAAAATTCTAAAAAATCAACACTCAATATTCAACACTCAATAATCAATCATCAATGTTAGTCTTTGCCCAGGGTCGGCGTCCTCGCCGAACTCATTGCAAGCAACATTCAACTTTTAACTCAAATGGTTGAAAAGGAATTCAACTACTGGCAGCAAATGAATATTGAATATTGAATATTCATTATTGGATATTGAAAAATTCTGAAAAATCAACACTCAATATTCAACATTCAATATTCAACACTCAATAATCAACACTCAATAATCAACACTCAATAGTCAATCTTCAATATTAGTCTTTGCCCAAAGTCGGCGTCCTCGCCGAACTCATTGCAAGCAACATTCATCTTTTAACTCAAATGGTTAAGAAGGAATTCAACTACTGGCAGCAAATGAATGTTGAATATTGAATATTCAATATTGGATATTGAAAAATTCTGAAAAATCAACACTCAATATTCAACACTCAATACTCAACACTCAATACTCAACACTCAATATTCAACACTCAATATTCCACACTCAATATTCCACACTCAATATTCAACACTCAATATCCAACACCCAATATCCAACACCCAATATTCAATATCCAATTTTGGCACTTGCCCAAGATCGGCGTCTTCTGCCTCTGAAAGGTGAAAACACCAGCCTAAGACAAAGGGCATCAAGTGAGTTATATCCGGTTGTCTCATTGCACAATCACAGCGTGCACCAGGTTCCATGTTTCCCAGGTGCTGTCTGAGGCAAGTATCTCTTTCCTGATAAGTCCATAGCCGGCAGCGGAATAAAAGCGCACTGTTTTGCCTTGATATAATTCCGACATGGCATCGGTCCGCTGATAAACAGCAGCATACTTTTTATGAAATACCATGAGCGTATCGAAAACCCGGCAATAACCTGTGTCAATACAGGCAGCCGTTGAAAATATGGTGTCGGCAGGAGCATTCACCCTGGCCATCAGCAAATCCCTTCCCACTTTCGCGGTAGCAACATAATTGACTGCATAATAATAGCTGGCTGAATAAGTATAATAGGCTTCTGTATAGTTTACTGCTACCTGCTGATCTTTACAATTTTCAAAAATGGTATCAGGCATGTATGCAAAGGCAGTAACAACTACGCTGTCGCGTTCTCCGGTTGCAGCGTTTTCATAGATCCAGTAAGTGCCCGGTTTGAAAATGCCGGTTGCCTCCACTGCTTTATCAGCATACAACAGTATCGGATCTGTTTTGCAATTGCTGCAACCAATGGCAGACAGAAATAAGGAAAACGTGATGATGACCATCAGTCCCGTGCTAAGCCGATCAGTAAATTGTTTTATAGTTTTATGCAGATAGTATGAATTGCCTGGTTATGAAAAAACAGCAGATGATTCACAAGATGTTTCAAAGCTGACGACGCGAAGCACTTCACCGTTCGGGGGTTCAATAGGCTTCGCTGTATTCATTCTTCCACCAAAATAATCTCCACCCTCCGGTTCATGGCACGGCCGCGTTCATTCGTATTGTCGGCAATCGGATTTTCGAAATTATAACCGGCAATTTCAATTTTCGCCGGTCGAACACCATTAGCGACCAAAAAACTCATCACCGCATTGGCGCGGCTCTCGGAGAGGCGCTGATTGTATTTTTTTGAACCCTGGTTGTCGGTGTAGCCATACAGCTCACATTTAAAACGATCATGTTCTTTCAGGTAACTGGTCAGGTTCTTCAGCTCATCTTTGGAGGAGTCGGGGATAGTGTAAGAGGCCGTCTCGAAATTGATATTGGTGACATTAAAACGTTCGTATGCCGCCTGTTCCTTTAACAGGGAATCTTCAGTGGCTTTCGATACAAGTGTTTTCAGTCCGAAAATGCTGTCGAAATTCATCGTAGTGCTGAGGTCGCGGTATTCTTTGAATTTTGCCTGACCCGGATCTCTGCGGCTGGTGAAGGATCCTTTTTCGAGAAATACGCCGGAATCGTACTGCGGATCGCCCACATCGCCGATGGCAATCTTCATATGGTATTTTTTAAAAGGCACGACATAAGCAGAAGCAGTCAGCACTACCGTCATGCCATCATATTGCACCGAATTGACAAGGTTCTGATTGAGTTTCTTCAGTTTCTTTTTATTGATCTCATAAGTGTCGCTGAGTGTGTAATTGGGCTTTTTATTTTTCTTCTGCCCGGGAAGGTTTTTCTTCAATTCTACTTTTTTGAAATAGTCGTTGTCGATGTAATAGCCTTCATTGTCTTTGTCGTTGATGGTATTGATGGTGACAGGCAGAATGGTTTTCGGAATCACCGCCAGGTTTTTATTATTGAGCTTTTCACCATCAATGATAAAACCAAACACATCATTGTAACGCGATCCGACGTATTCGGGATATTCTTCCGATCCGAAAGCGTAAGAGAATGAGATGTGATTGTTGAACGGAATAAAATCGAATTCGAGAATACTTACATCATAGGTAACGCTTCTGCAAATCTTATTGAGGTCACGGTCGCCTTTGGGGCGTTTCTTCACCTTCGGATCCATGAAGTTCGTAGTGATATACGGTGAATTATTCGGGCCATTGGCATTGAATACACTGCCGGTCGACAGCAGAATGCCTTCTTCAATACCAACCGCATTCGTCTCATTGCTGAAATAGGCAATGCCCACCTTGGGACCGGTAAATGAGATGTTGGCCGCACGTATGCCTTGTCCAAGCAGGAAGCTGTCAACAAGTTGTTTTGCGGAAAATGTCGTGTCGCATTTTATCTGTGCATGAACCGTCTTACCCGTGCCAATAGCAAGGGAGAACAATAAGCATAAGTAGCAAAAGCGTGGAAAATAGCGGCGCTGCATTAGTCGGGCTCTCTTTAATATTGAGGGCAAATTTACGTAAACGCAAAGGAAGCATCCTGTATTTTGAAAGCCGCAACCGAATTAGCATTTATGGGGCGGCAATTGTTCAGCATGGTTTTTATCACCTGCCAGGCGAAGAGTGGCCGCCGGTGAAATGGCGCGACTGATATTTATTTACGGATGAAAAAATGAAAGCAGGTAACATGCTATGTTCCGTCAATTCACTCCTGTCACTAAAAGGAAAGACTTCCTGCCTGCAAGTTCCGGCACAACATCACACAGCAATAAAATTCCCGCCATTATTCATTTCTTTTTTTGAACTTTGCACGCAATTTTTGAAAAGCGCCCTTTACAGGGAAAAGACACGATGAAATTATTCAATTTCCTGACGCAGGAGATAGCGATCGACCTTGGTACAGCCAATACTGTCATTATACACAACGATAAGGTGGTAGTGGATGAGCCATCCATCGTTGCCATCAACCGAACTACCAATAAAGTAGTGGCTGTGGGGAAGAAAGCCATGCAGATGCATGAGAAGACGCATGATAACCTCAAAACCATTCGCCCGCTTAAAGATGGCGTAATCGCAGACTTTAATGCCGCGGAAACCATGATCCGCGAGATGATAAAGATGATCAACCCCAAAGGTTTTTTGTTTACACCAACTTGGCGTATGGTCATTTGCATACCTTCCAGCATTACGGAAGTGGAGAAGCGAGCGGTGCGTGATTCTGCGGAGCAGGCAGGTGCAAGGGAAGTGTACCTCATCCATGAACCTATGGCAGCAGCACTCGGTATCGGTATTGATGTGGAAGAGCCGGTCGGGCACATGATCATTGACATCGGCGGCGGCACAACAGGTATTTCTGTCATTGCCCTGGCCGGTATCGTATGCGATCAGTCGATACGTATTGCCGGTGATGAATTTACCGCCGATATCATGGATTATATCCGCCGGCAGCACAATATGCTCGTTGGGGAAAGAACGGCAGAAGCGATTAAGATAAATGTAGGGGCCGCTATTGTTGACCTTGACGATCCGCCTGAAGATTTTGCGGTGCATGGCCGTGACCTGATGACCGGTATTCCCAAACAGATAACAGTCAACTACCAGGAAATAGCGCATGCGCTCGACAAATCCATCTCTAAGATTGAAGAGGCGGTACTGAAGGCATTGGAAACCACACCGCCTGAACTGGCATCGGATATTCACCGCTCGGGCCTTCACCTCACCGGCGGCGGTGCCTTATTGCGCGGTTTGGATAAGCGGCTCTCTTTAAAGACAAAACTGCCGGTTAGCGTGGCAGACGATCCGCTGCGCGCAGTAGTAAGAGGAACTGGCATTGCATTAAAGAATATTTACCGTTTCCCATTCCTGATGACCTGAGATCATCGGGCGTCATTCCGGATGAAGTAAGGAATCAATACCTGCTATCGAATGATTTTTTACCATATACGGCATGCGTAACCTGTTTTCCTTCATTTACCACTACCGTGCCTTCTTCCTCTTCCTTTTGCTTGAAGCGATTGCTGTGGCATTGATGATACGCAATAATGGATATCAGCGTGCTGCTGTACTGAACATCAGCGATGAAGTGGTGGGCAGATCTTATGCAGTTTATACAGAGGTGACCGGCTACCTGATGCTGGGTGAACACAATAAAGAACTCGCTATGGAGAATGCCCGCCTGCGTTCCAATCAGGCCGCCTCCTTCTACACGGATTCCGCCACCTTGCAGTTCAGAAGAGATACTGCCGGCCGGCAGGTATATTCCTACATCCCCGCCGAAGTCATTCAGATCTCCACCAACCGTATCAATAATTACATCATCATCAACAAAGGCCGCGACCAGGGCATTACGCCCCGTATGGCCGTTATCAGCCCATCCGGTGTTGTGGGTATTGTAAAAAATGTATCAGAACACTACGCCAGTCTTTACTCTTTGCTTCATTCGCAGGTAACGGTAAGCGCCCGTGTGCGCAGGGAAGGCAGTCGCGGCACCATCAAATGGGACGGTGCCAGCCCCTATTTTGTCAACCTCGAAGAGATTGCCCGGCAGGAACAATTACACAATGGCGATACCATCTTCACCAGTGGTGTGTCGCGCATTTTTCCGGATGGTATACCCATCGGAACCATTGAGCGCTTCGCTTTAAAAGAACCTGGTAACTTCTATGATATCCGTGTACGGCTCACTGCTGATTTCAAGAAACTCGATTATGTGTATGTGGTGAATAACCTCATGGGCGCAGAGATCGATTCGCTGAACAACAAAACAGAAGATGTTAAGTAGCATTACCGGTTATATTATCCGCTTCGCGCTGCTGGCCTTTGCACAGGTGATGATACTGAATAATGTGCACCTGCATGGCTTGTTCAATCCATACATCTATCCGCTGTTCATACTGCTGCTGCCCATCGAAATGCCGGCCCTGCTGGTGCTTATCACAGGATTTGCTGCAGGACTGGTGATTGACCTCTATTCCAACTCACTCGGTATGCATGCCGCCGCTACTACCGTGGTGGCTTTTCTGCGGCCCTACATGATCAACCTGTTACGGCCGGCTGCAGGCTATCAGCCGGAAGACAAACCGACTATTGCTTCCATGGGTTTCTTATGGTTCATCGTGTATGCCGCCGTGCTGGTCTTCATGCATCACCTCGTTTTTTTCATGCTCGAGACACTGAGCTTCAGCCAGTTCTTATTCGTGTTATCTAAAATTGCCGTGAGCACCGTCGTGTCACTGGCGCTGATGATCACTTTGCAATATCTTTTTTACAAGCGGAGGAAACGGGCAGCACTATAACATCCTTCCGGTTATCTACGGCTTCCCGTTTTACATTTTTTCACCCGGAATTGTAATGCTGAACAAGTTGGCAATCGCTCAACATTCCTCTGACGCCGCAGCAGTATCATTGGTGATAAAAACTTTGTGCTGACGGGCAAAGGAAGAACATGATCATACCATTCATTCATCAGGGTGAACCGGTAGTCGTCACAAGTGTCAGGTGTACATTCATGCAAGGCAATATTTTATCTGCATATCTTTTTATCGCAACGGTTGAGAATGATTTGCCGAAATGTAATTTTGCAGGCTTGTTTCCAAAACAGTATTTATCCGTCAGCGCCACGGAGTCACCATGACCGATTTATTTCAGCAACGCAGGTTTACGATTCAGTATGCCATGGTGATCATTGTTGTCATCTTCATCGCCAGGCTTTTTTACCTGCAGATTGTAAACAAAGAATATAAGCAGCTGGCGAATGCCAATGTACTGCGGCAGGTGACGGTGTTTCCGGCGCGCGGACTGGTGTTTGACCGTAAAGGAAAGCTCATCATTGACAACCAGAAAGAGTATGACCTGTGGGTGATACCAGGACAGGTGAAGGAGATGGATACGCTGGGGTTCTGCGACCTCCTGGGCATTTCCGACACCGCCTTCCGCGAAACATTGCGGAAAGCAAGCCAGTATTCCAGGTATAAGCCTTCGCTGTTTGTTAAAGGAATATCCGTTGAGAAATATGCGACGGTGCAGGAAGAGTTGTACCTGTTTCCCGGATTCTACGGACAGGTTCGCACCGTACGCGCTTACCCCTTTCATTCTGCAGCACACACACTCGGTTATATCAGTGAGGTTACCCCCAAACAGATTGAACAGTCGAATGGATATTACCGGCAGGGCGATTATGTGGGAACCGGCGGCATCGAACAATTTTATGAAAAGGTATTGCGCGGCGAGAAAGGAACGCGATTCGTGCTGGTGGATGTACACAACAGGGAGCAGGGAAGTTTTAATGAAGGCAAATTTGATACGGCAGCCATTCCGGGATTTAATATGATCAGCTCGCTGGATATCACGCTGCAGACCTATGGGGAACAACTGATGAAAGGAAAGGTGGGCAGTATTGTCGCCATTGAACCGGCTACCGGTGAAGTGCTGGCCATGGTCAGCAGCCCAAGCTATGACCCGTCGCTACTCACCGGGCAGGATCGCGGAAAAAATTTCCGCAAGCTGCTCATCGACAGCCTTAACCCGCTTTTCAATCGTCCGATCAAGGCGTCTTATCCACCGGGTTCTACCTATAAACCCACACTTGCGTTGATCGGACTGCAGGAAGGTTCCATCCATGAATTCAGCACATACAATTGTCCGGGTGCATATTATGTAGGAAGCCTGCGGGTGGGTTGTCATCATTCCGGTTTTGTTCCCGGTGTGTCCAATGCTATTCAGCATTCGTGTAACAGTTATTTCTGCAATTACTTCCGCCGGACGATAGACCATGACACCACCAAAAATGTGGCAGAAGGATTGGATAACTGGAAAGCGGCACTCGCAACATTTGGCATTGGTGTAAAAACCGGCATTGATCTGCCGAATGAAGGTTATGGATTTGTGCCGGGTTCGACCTATTACAACAAAATTTATGGTGAAGGCAGATGGAATTCCGTGGGTGTGGTTTCTCTTGGCATCGGACAGGGCGAACTGGGTGAAACACCTTTGCAGATGGTGAATGTGATCGCTGCCATTGCCAACAGGGGATTCTGGTACAATCCTCACCTGGTGAAAAAGGTGGTTGATGATGATTCAACGCTCAGCAAAACGATCATTCGGCATAAGGTGCCGGTGGATCCAAAGTATTTTGACCTGGTGATACAGGGCATGGAGCTGGTAGTGGAAGCCGGCACCGGTACCGTGGCGCAGATTCCGGGTGTTACAATGGCGGGAAAAACAGGTACAGCGGAAAACCCACATGGGAAAGACCATTCGCTTTTTGTTTGCTTTGCGCCGGTGGATCATCCTGCCATTGCCATAGCAGTGATTGTTGAAAATGCAGGCTTCGGCGCTACCTACGGAGCACCTATCGCCAGCCTGATGGTTGAAAAATACCTGCATGACACCATCTCAACATCCAGGAAATATCTTGAGGAAAGAATGATTCAAACCAGCCTTCATCCATAATGTATCAGCAGGAACGACCGGTAAACAAAGGCATCGACTGGTTCATGATCAGCCTCTACATGGCATTAATCCTGATCGGATGGCTGTCCATCTTCGCAGCTACCTATGATGAAATGCAACCCAGCATTTTTGATATCGACCGTGCCTATGGGCGTCAGTTTCTCTGGATCTGCGGCGCGGCTTTGCTTGCCGGCGCCGTGCTGCTTACAGACAGTAAATTCTATCCTGCCTTTGCCTACGTGATTTATGGAACCGTGATGCTGCTGGTGTTGGCTGTATTTGTAGTGGGCAGCACCGTGAAGGGTGATAAAAACTGGATTGATATCGGCAGTTTTCAGTTGCAGCCTTCCGAGTTTGCCAAGTTCGCCACCAACCTCGCACTGGCAAAATACCTGAGCGGCATGAACATCAACATGAAGCTGATGCGTACCCGCATCACTGCCATCCTTCTCTTTGCATTTCCTGCAGCGCTTATCCTGCTGCAGGGCGACATGGGTTCGTCCATTGTGTATGTGGCATTTTTCCTGGTGCTTTTTCGTTTCGGCTTGCCCGGTTCTTACCTCGCCATCGGATTGTATGTGATTATGCTGTCGGTATTGTCGCTTGTGATTGATAAATACCTGCTCATGCTATTGCTGTTGTTAACGGGCGCTGTGCTGTTTTTCTTCTCGCGCCGCAACCGGCAACTGCTTTTTACAATGATAGCGGCATTTGTGCTCTCATCAGGTTATGTGCTCACCACAGATTTTGTTTTCAATAACCTGCTCGAGCCCCATCAGCAGCAACGTGTAAGCGTTTTGTTAGGCAAAGAAGTTAAAGTTAAGGATGCAGACTATAATGTCCGTCAGTCGAAAATTGCCATCGGCTCCGGCGGCCTTTGGGGCAAGGGATTCCTGAAAGGAACACTGACGAAATATAATTTTGTGCCGGAACAAAGCACCGATTTTATCTTCTGCACGATAGGCGAGGAGTACGGTTTCCTGGGAAGCAGCCTTGTGTTGCTGCTTTTCCTGACATTGCTGTTGCGGATACTGCATGTAGCACAACGGCAGCGTTCCAGGTTCTCGATGATCTATGCTTATGGTGTGGCGGCTATTCTCTTTTTCCACCTGCTCATCAACGTCGGCATGACGATAGGCTTAATGCCGGTGATAGGCATCCCATTGCCTTTCATAAGTTATGGAGGCTCGTCATTGTGGTCATTCACTATCTTGCTCTTCATTTTGGTAAAGTTGGATGGAGATAGGTTGGCTGTGTTGCGATGAGTTGATGTGTCTCCAGCTTACGATACAAAGTTACCACTGACTAGCTTGTATATTTGTTGCTGTAATCTTATATACAACCAGGAATCAACAATTCACTACTCAGTACTAAGGACTACCGACTAACGACTTTCACCAACCACTCACCATGCTCCTCTACAACGTAACCATCAAGATTGCAAAAGAAGTGGAAACCGAATGGCTGCAATGGATGAAAAGCAGTCATGTGCCGGATGTCATCCATACGGGGCAATTTGCTGGATCGCGCATCAGCCGGTTAATGGATCAGCCTGATGAGGAAGATCCCACCTATGTTATTCAATACGAATGTGAAAGCATCGAAACATTCAACTACTATATTGATACCTATGCTGCTGCCCTGCGGGAAGAATTCGCGCAACGATATAAGGATAAGTTTGTGGCTTTCCGGACGCTTATGGAAGTAGTGGGATAAGACTCACCGGTTTTCATCTTTCCGCAGCCATCGTCAGGATAGTATGAAAAATATGCGCACACTTATTCCTGGTAATAGACGCGCTTCACCCTCCTGGAAATAGTGCTCAGCACTTCGTAAGGAATAGTTTTTCCCCATTGTGCAAGCTGTTGCACCGGCAGTGCTTCGCCAAATACGATCACTTCATCGCCCTCTTCCGCTTCCGGTATGCCGCTTATATCCAGCATGGTCATGTCCATATTGATATTGCCGATCACCGGTGCCAGCTTGCCGCGTACGAGCATCTTGCCTTCACCGCGGCTCAGGCTTCTGTCGAGGCCATCAGCATAACCAATGCCGACGGTGGCAATCGTCATCTCGCCGGCAGCGATACCCATTCTGCCATATCCAACCGTTTCGCCGGTGCAGATCTTTTTTATCTGTGAAATGGTTGTCTTCAGCGTGCTCACATTCTTCAGCTGCTGCTGCACTTTTTCTGTAGCATCAATTCCATACAGTCCGATCCCTAACCGCACCATCTCAAACTGAGCATCGGGAAACCTGGAGATGCCTGCCGAGTTCAGCACATGCCGCCACACGGGGTAACGGAGCTGACGGATGATGGATTCACTCATCATACTGAACCGGTGAATCTGCATGCGTGAATAGTCATCGAGCGAAGGATCTTCACTGCCAGCCAGGTGCGTGAAAACTGTTTTGACACGCAGCTGCGTACCGTCAGACAGCAGCCTGTACACCTCATCGAGGTCATTTGCATGCAGGCCAAGCCGGTTCAGTCCGGTCTCAAGTTCAAGGTGCACGGGATAACCATCCTTCACTTTTTCCGGCACCAGGGAAACGGCATGAATAAACTGTTTTAACAACCTGATGCTGTATAGTTCTGGCTCCAGCTGATACTGAATGATTGCATCAAAGCTTTTCTGCTCCGGGTTCATTACCATCACAGGCATCGTGATGCCGGCCTTCCGCAATTCAACGCCTTCATCGGCATAAGCAACGGCGAGGTAATCGGATTTATGAAACTGCAGCGCATTGGCCACTTCAAAGCTGCCGCTGCCGTAGGAAAATGCTTTCACCATCACCATAATTTTCGTTTCCGGCTTCAGCAATCCCTGGAATACGGAGAGGTTATGCAGCAGTGCATTCAGGTCGATTTCCAGGATGGTCTCATGAGCCTTTTGTTCGAGCCGCTTGCCGATCCGTTCAAATGCAAAAGGACGCGCGCCCTTGAGCAGGATCGTCTCATCGGCAAACTGATCACCTGAAAACACATGAAGAAAATCTTCTGTGGAAGGATAGAAGGAAGCGGTGAGCCGCGGGTTGCCTGTGAAGAGTGCCTGCTGTCTCGAGATATTTTCGCCGATGCCGATCAGGCGGTCGACTCCTTTCGATGAAACCAGCTGGCTCACATCGCGGTAAAGTTTTTCGTCTGCCACACCGCTTTCCAGGATATCGGAAAGTATCAGCGTCTTTTTCTCATGCTGTTTTTGCTGATCGAGGAAATCGAGTGCGATGGCCAGTGAATTCAGATCAGAGTTATAGCTGTCGTTGATCAGTGAACAGTTGTTGATGGCATCATTCATCTCCAGCCGCATTGCCACGCGGTTGAGGTCGAGCATCCGGTGGGCAGTGATGGCAGGCGCCACGCCGAGATAATGCATCAGCATCCAGCAATGAATGGCATTTTCAATGGAGGCGTCATCCATAAACGGAATGGAAAAGGAGAACTGCTCTCCTTTTTCTTCCAGCACCAGGTGGGTGAGGCCGCTGTTTTTCACGATACTCTTCACCTGCACATCGGCATCGAGGTTGTTCTTTGACCATGAAAATGTTTTCAGTCCTTCAAAATCAGGATCTGCTTTTTTCATCTGCGCCTTGGCCGTCATCAGGCATTCATTGATGTCGAGATAGTCGCGGCAAAAAATGATGATATCGGCATGAATGAAGAGTTTGAGCTTCTCATTGATCTTCTGCCGTATGTTCAGGAATCCTTCACCGTGTGCTTTCCCGATATTAGTGAAGATGCCGATGGTGGGCTGAATGATCTTCTGCAGGTTCTGCATTTCATCCGGTTGTGAAATGCCGGCTTCGAAGATGGCGAGCTGATGCATCTCATTCATTTGCCATACCGACAGCGGCACACCAATCTGTGAATTGTAGCTTTTCGGGCTGCGGATGATGTTATAGTCAGGCTGCATCAGCTGGTAGAGCCATTCTTTCACAATGGTTTTTCCGTTACTGCCGGTGACACCAATCACGGGTATGGCAAACCTGCTCCGGTGGTTCGCGGCCAGCAGTTGCAGTGCCTGCACCGTATCCTTTACCTTGATAATATTTGCTTCGTCAAACGCGCCTTCTTCCGGCACGTCGCTCACAATAAAATTGCGGACACCTTTCTGATAAAGCTCTGCGATGTAATGATGACCGTCTCTGCGTACGCCTTTCAGCGCAAAAAAAACAGCATGCGTGGAATAGCTGACCTTCCGGCTGTCCAGCACAATATGTTCAACATTGTTATCAGCTGCTTTCTGTATGAGCTTCCCTTTTACAATTTTCGCCAGTTGTTCCGGCGAGTAGCCTTTCATCTCCATTTAATTGATATCAACAATGTAGCGGCAAAAATAGGACAAAAAAGACAGCGGACTCATGCTGATGTAAGTTCCGTGACACATCAATTTTCCAGCCACGATTTTGCAAGCGACCAAAGTTGTTTCCCGTCTAATCAGCAATGGATACCGAGCAATATTAATTGCCACTGCCTTGCATTCTTTTATTAATGCGGTAAAATCATGATCCGCTTATACGAAGTGGTGAGCAGCCTCCGTTATTTGTCGCCCAGGATAATGGGAACGCCACCTTTCATATCACCCATGATCAGGACTTTGCTGTTACCTGAAAGCGCAAGTTCTTTATACGCCTTAATCATTTCATATTGCAACTGATTGTTCGTTAAGGTCTGGCTCACGATACGCTGATAGTCAGCGATACCTTGAGCTTCCACGCGCTTGCGTTCCGCTTCCTGTTTTTCTTTCTGCAGTACGAATTCCATCTTTTGCGCTTCCTGCTCTGCCTGTATTTTTGACTCAATAGATGTTTTCACCGATTCGGGAAGCGTGATGTTACGCACGAGCAGCTGTTCCAGTTCCATACCGCGCGTCCTGAATTCTTTTTCTATGCTGGTAAAAACTTTCTGCTGAAACTCTTCACGTTTGAACGAGTAAAGATCAATCGCCGTGTAGCCTGTCGCATTATCGCGGATTTTGGTGCGTGCAATCGGCCGCACAATTACATCTTCATAGCTTTCTCCTATCGTCGTAAGGATTTTGGGCGTTTCCGACGGTATCACGCGATACAACACGGAAACATCGAGCACTAACTCCAGCCCGTCAGATGTCAGCACACGCATCGCATCTTCTCCCACGCGGTCGCCTTCATCATAAGCGCCGGCCATGGTATAATTCTGCGTGCGGATATCGAACTTCTTCACCACCACAAACGGATTGACGAAATTTAAACCACTGCTGAGAATACGGCCGCTGACTTTACCAAACAAGGTGGGAACGCCGACTTCGCCTGCTTCAATCTGCACAATGCAGGAAAAGGCAAGGCCCGTGGCCAGCATCACAACGGCAATCACTTTTACTATCCGCGAAGCGGTACGGGTGCGTTCATTGGCTTGCAGGATGAAACCGGCAATTATTCCTATGATGGCAAGTATGACGATGAACATGGGAGTTTGTTTTAGGGAAGCTGAATAGGACGACTAGGGAATTTTGTTACAAGCTGTTTTTGAATATTGAGCTGGTACGATGAACATTAAAGTAAAATCCTGTTTTGGCTGTTTGATTTACGCATCATGCTTTGGCTTCTTTGCTCAAAAAGCAGGGCAAAATTTATCACATGCGTCATTGGTGTTTTCACTAAATCGTTCAGGTCATGCCTGCTGCTCAAGATTAATGCTGCGTGGAAGATACGTGAAGTTTTTCAGGTCTGCGCAGGTTCGAAGAGTAGCGATGCCAGCCGCTCATTTCACCCTATCTGCAACCTAAGCAGTTCAATAAAACGATGGAAAGCATCGCTTCATCTGACAGCCGGGAACACAATGTGATGGAATGCATCCATCAGGGTACCACAGGGTTTACTTGCTCCCTACCCGCATCGTATCAAATTATTAACTTGCGGAAAATTCAATACCATGAAAAGAAGTTTCATTTCCATACTCATCTTCTGTGTTGCCACCACTGCCTTCGCGCAAAACGTAAATTTTTTCAGCGGCACCTGGGAAGAGGCGCAGCAAAAGGCAAAGTCGGAAAATAAATTCATCATGGTGGATGCTTTCACCGACTGGTGTGGTCCCTGCAAGCGAATGGATGCTGAAATGTTTCGCAACAATACAAAGGTGGCGGAGTTGGTGAATGCGAATTTCATTGCTTTCAAAGCCGATTGTGAGAAGTCGCCTACAGCAGCCATTGCCATGAAGTTTAAGGTTATGAGTTATCCCACATTGTTGTTTTTCAATCCGCAGGGCGCGCTCGTTATGAGAAGTCTTGGTTATACTTCAGATCAGCAGGAATTCTTGAAGCCATTACAACAGGCACTCACTATTAAGGCACAACAGGTGTATGCTTTCGACTCGAAGGTGCTTGACCCCGGTTTTCCAGCCATATACAAAGATGTGTTTAAAGTGGACGGTGTAACGCCGGTTCGTCATCCGGCCGATGAGGTGGTGCAATACCTCGATGGGCAGAAGGATAAATTCTCCGAGGTGAACTGGGCCGTCATGTACATCTATTCCTTCCCGGGCAAGTATGAACAGTTCCTGCTCGACAACTTCACGAAGCTGCAGTCGCTGTACAATGATGAAGCGGCGGATGCAGTGAAGAAAGTGGCATATAAGCACGTAGGCAATGCCATGAAAAGCAGGGACGAGAAGGAATTCAATATGGCCACTGCCATGGTGATGAAATATATTCCTGAGCAGTCTTCAGCGTTTCTGCCCGGCTGGCAGATCAATTTTTACAGGAGTATGGGGCAATGGAAGCAATATGCAGATGCCATTGATGCGGAGCTGCAGCGTGATCCCACGATTGATGTGGAATACCTCAATCAGTTCTGCTGGCCGATCTATGAAAAATGCGATGATCCCGCAGTGATCAGGCAGGCGATAGGATGGCTGGATGCAAGGGCCGCAAAGATCAGATCGTATGAGGTGCTCGATACATATGCTGCATTGTTGTATAAAGGCAACCGGCTGGAAGATGCAGAGAAGTATGCAATGAAAGCGATACAAGCCGGAGAAGATGATGATAAGAATGTTGATGAAACCAAAGCGCTGCTCGTGAAGATCAGGGAAGCAAAGGCTTCGCCTTCAGGCAATAAGTGACAACCATTCATGCAGGGCCAGCCTGCAGTCGGCGGGTGTTTCCACCATGCCCATGTGGCCCGTGTTTTTAAGCACACTGATCACGGAGTGAGCCGGCAGGTGCGACTGCTGCAGCGATTTCTCGACGGGGATGGCTTTGTCTTCCTTCCCGATAATAAACAAAACAGGCACCTTCGTTTTTTTCAGCACGGCTGTGGTATCGCGCCGGTCGCGCATGGCCAATGCAGCATATGCCACTCCCCTGGCGGATGACGTTGCTTCCGCATGTTTTACCAGGACATCAATCGTATGCTGATGATCTTTGACGAAGCGCTGCCCGAACAGCACTTTAAACAACTCACGCACAAACAGCGCGCTGCCGTTCACCGTCACAAAGTCGGCCACACGTTCGCGATCCTTCTTTTTTGCTGCATCATCTGCTGAGGCGAACGAGTGAAACAAGCCAAAGCCCGCCAGTTGCTGCGGGAATCGTTCGGCGATGTTCATGGTCACATAGCCACCCATGCTGTGACCAACAATAGCGAACCTGCTCAACTTTTCGGCAGCCAGCATCGCCATGATACAATCGGCATAAAAATCCATGGTGAGGCCATGCGGCGGCAGGCCAGAATGTCCGAAGCCCGGCAGGTCGGGCAGCAGTAAGGTGTAGCGTGCAGTAAACGGTTCCACAAAATCCGTCCAGACAGTATGGTCTTCACAAAAGCCATGAATGAACACCAATGGAAATCCATCGCCTTCTTTATAGTAGCGCAGGGTAATGCCTGCATGCGTTATGGAAACCGGTGTCATAGGCAGT
Source organism: Chitinophagales bacterium (assembly GCA_019694975.1). Taxonomy (NCBI): domain Bacteria; kingdom Pseudomonadati; phylum Bacteroidota; class Chitinophagia; order Chitinophagales; species Chitinophagales bacterium. The sequence goes on along the minus strand of JAIBAY010000001.1, from coordinate 859,948 downwards.
AATGTCAGGTGAATATAGCTGTTTGCAGTGGAAGTGGTAAAGGGTTGGACTTACTGCGCCCAGGAAAAGCCGGACTGATTTACCATTGTAGTTTAAGACACCTGGTTTTTACGCATCACAGTGCAGCGAGTTTGCATTGCTTTGTCTAACGAATGCGGCCTCATCAACGTCATCCCGGATTTATTTCGGGATCTGTGCATGTTGGATTATCAATTTAATCAATCAGCAGGGGCGCATGTTTCGATATACGGAAAGTTGGAAAATGTTTGGACTTAATATGGATGAAATATTTACTCCAGCATGGTCAGCGGCAACCTGAATTTTTCCATGCCAATAGTCAGTTGAAGAAAGTATACACCTGTGGTGCAGGTAGCAGGAAGTTTTACCCGGTGTACATTGGAACCCGGAATAAAAGCTAAGTTTTCGCTGTATACTGTAGTTCCGTATAATGTCATTATCTCCAGTAAGCCGGCAGCATCGGTTTGCACATTGTCTGTTTTCAGTTGAAATAGCCCGGAGGTAGGATTAGGAAAAATTTCAATTACAGTGGTTGGATGATCAGGTGGCACACTATCAAGTAATTTGCACGAAGAAAACAAAAGCACAGGCGCAGAGGTTTTATTACAACCCCCGATATTTTCAGTAACTTTCACTGTATAAGAACCGGCACTGGACGCAGTATAAGTTGGATTGGGTTCATTAGTAATTTTTACCTCGTCTTTAAACCATTTATAGCTATAACCGGGTTTACTGTTGGCTTGCAATACTACTGAACCGGAGTGGCAGAGATCCGGATCTCCAGATACCGTGATACTGGAAGCAGGTTTATTGATTTTATTGACGACGGTTGCAGCTGAAGTATCCCTGCATCCATAGGTATCAGTAACCGATGCGCTAAAGCTTCCTCCTTCATTCTTTGGAACTGTATAGGTTGCTTTTACCTTGCCGGGTATGGGCAAATTGTTTTTGTACCATTGATAAGTGAGGCCTGTACCGGTGTTTGCAGAAAGCACCAGGGTAGTTCCTTTGCACAGGTTAATCGTATCAGCCGGTGTAACAGATACAAGCGGTGGCGCATGAACGGTTACCGTTTGCGTAGGGGAAGTTGCATCGCAAATACTATTTGAAATGGTTACAGCATAATCACCTGTTACCGTACAGTGATACTGACTGCCGGTTGCACCATCAATGAGTGCATTATTTATCATCCATTGAAACAGCAATCCCGCAGTATCAGGCCATGCTGCCAGCAACAATGTATCGTAGAAGCATATTTCTGTATTTCCGGATACGCCCACAACCGGGTAAAGCTGATTTTCATCAACAACAGCATTGCAATTGTCATCGATACCATTGCATAGGTCAATAGCGCCGGGAAATACCAATGGTTGTTCATCGTCACAGTCTTCCTGTATGGTGGCATAACCGTTAGGCAGGTTACAAGTGGCAATTATTACCGGTGTTCCTGCGAAGCTGTCACTGTCGTTATCCAGGTAGTAAATCGTAGGCACTTCGTCGTAGACGCCATTGCAATCATCATCCATTCCATTACAGATTTCTGTTGCAGCAGGATTGGTCAGCGTATCCAGATCATTGCAATCTGAATGATTTATTACATAACCTTCCGGCTTTACACAGGAAAGGAGCGAATCTGAAAGACTTCCGAATCCATCGTGATCAGTGTCAATATAATAGGTCAGCATCGGGTCGGTGAACAGGCCATCACAATTGTCATCTGTGTTATTGCATATTTCAGCAGCCATTGGATTAATCGAAGCTGCATTGTCGTTACAATCCGAATGATCCGGCGTGTAACCTGGTATTGCGAAACAGGCAAACATGGAATCCAGGGGATTTCCAAATCCATCAGCATCGGCATCTACATAAAAAACACCGTAGAGCAGGCTATCCAGCATGCCATCGCAATTATCGTCAGTGTAATTGCAAAGTTCCACTGCTCCCGGATGAATGGCTGCGACGGTATCGTTACAGTCGGTGGATAAAGGGCTGTAACCAGGTGGTGCAATAAATGAAACAGTCATGTCTGATGCAATGCCAAAGCCGTCGCCATCCCTGTCAAGAAAAAAAGTATTGAGCACCTGACCGGTATTCAGTAGTACAGTGGAGGTATCCCTGAAAATTTTAATACCCGGAATGGTAACCATCCCGTCAACAGGCAAGGCCGTGCCTGATTGGATAAGCTGGTGATTATGTATTACCGCCCAGTTAACCGGCGCGGGGCCTGATATATTAAAATGCTGAAGCCTTCGGGGTGTTATGGTTACCGTGCATGAATCAGGATAGACCTCATAACTTCCGTTGGCTTTCACAATATTGCGAACAAAGATCTTTGATGCCCAGTTGGCACTATCTTCATAGATCTCATTTTCCCAATCCAGCGATCCGTTCACGCTGCCATACTCCGGGCCGACAGCGCCGTTCCCCGTACCATAGTCTTCGTTCAGGCTGCAATCGGAAAATGCCGGAAAGGATAAATCTCTTCTGTAACGATAAAAATCGAAGTTGTTGGTCTCCCAGGTCTTGCCATTTCCGCCGTGGTCGCGGTTGTCCCAGAAATAGTAGCCACCAATTTGGTTTGCATTAATGGAGTCGTAGTAAACAGGCTTCTCCGACCAGCCCATCAGGTCATCGCGCTTGCCATTGATGCAGTACATAACCGGATAGGATTTGGTTTTGAACTGATGAATCATCCATCCGCCATTCAACATATTATAAGTTGGATAACCAAAATCAGACATCAGGTTACTGCTTACTGTTCCAAAACGGCTATTGCCGGATTTCCTGTTTTTCTTGCCCGGATTGAGCGAACAGCTTGACTGATAGTCATTCTGAAATGAGAAGTCGAAGACACCCACGGTTATTTTGCTGGCGGCGATTTTCTCAGGATAGGTGATGGTATAGAAATAAGCACCCGGTGCGCCAAATGAAACGCCATCCATGTAAATCCGGTTGGTATCAACCGGCAGGTGTGCGATGGCCCAGTCGATAATTGCGGATAATCGTCTTAATGTGAAGCTATAGTTGATGCCTGAAACAGGCGGGGTTACATTGTTCTTTGCATTGTAGATATCAAAATTCTCATTGGTTCCCCACCAGGCGGATGTTTCGCCGCTGGGAAAATTGTCTTCACAGCTTAATATTAACTCGCCTTGTTGCGGGGAGGTTATCCCGCTCAGAAAGTCAACTCCGCCACCATGAAACTTCATTCTTAATGGATGCAACCCCGCGGTGGTGTTTCTGAGCACTGCGAAATCTGAACCGAAAAATCCTGTTTGCTTCAAAACGCTTTTATCAGCAGAAATCTTTGTGCTTAAAAAACAGGCATAGATGTCATACGGAATTCCATCTGCAGACCGTTGTTCCTGGAACACAGGTTGTGGTGTCAAGACCGTTTCAGTCAAAGGATTGATCAGCGTATTGCTGCCCGGCAGCATCGTTTTGTCTTCTATGCCATTCGTTTCCGTTGTTACAGCGTAGTAGTAGGTTCCGTCGAAAAGCGTAGTGGCCACAAAAAGGGAGGTGGTGGAAGAAAGGCGAGGACCGGCAGAGTCTATCCGGAAATAAACATCTGCTCCGTCGTGGTAGGATAAATCAAAGTCTTTGGCCGACTTTGAATCAGTTTTGCCAAGGTACTCACACTCATTCAGGAGGGTAGTAGCTGATATAGGTTCCGGGGAGCGATAGACTTTATAATAAATTGAACTGCCGCTTATCTTATTCCAGGTAAGAAAAACCTGGCCGTTACGGTAAAACCCGGAAAGGCCGGTAACCACGGCCTTGCAAAAGGTGGTGGTTACGATGAGCATCATTAAAGTGCATAGAAACGATTTCATCAGCTATACTAAGGTGTTATGGCGTTTTCATTTTGATTGCGGGTAAATGATATCCGGGCATTGCTACGGTTTCCTTTCCGGCACGATGAATATTTAGAGCTTATAATATTGGTTTATGGCTGATGCTTTACGGAGAGACGATACATAAACTTTTGGGTTGCGCGGTGACCAGGAAGTGCGGTTTCATGAATGCACAAAAAAATAGAGGAAACAATTTTTTCCGGAAGTGCGGACTTATTTAAGTAAACGTTCGCAGGGTACTGCTGCATTACAACCGTGTTGCTGCTGTTGCCGGTTAACTCAAAAACATGTACTGAACCTTGCCTGAGTGGTTGCACGGCAGCCACCTGCCCCGCATGCTGTGAAAATGTGATATTCACATGGTCTGTTGCTGTACGGTGCCACCCTGCATAACTATTGATTATTAAAAAGTCCATCGCTTAACAAAGGATTTAGCGTTTCAAATCAGGTTGCAGAGAATCAAAGTCCGAATACAACCTTGTGAAAAGTTCGTTCACTGCCTGCGGTGAGCCCTACCAGGTAAAGGCCGGCAGGTACCGGCTTCATCAGGTGTACTGTCTGATCATGATTTCCCGCTTCTTTATATGCCCGGTAAAGAGTTTGGAGGTGTTCACCGCTAAGACTATACAGATCAATCGTGATCATTTTGTCCGATGACAAATTATAAGCGGCATTGAAATATCCGGATGTAACAGGATTTGGGTATATTGATAATTCAGTTTTCAAGGCTGTTGCCTGCTCGCTGTCCATATCTTCACTTATTCCGCCTTTCGGCTTCACTTGCATGGTTGTGGTGTAGATGTTATCTCCTTCCAGATTGTCATTCCAGTCTGCAGCATTACCTGATGCATAAAAAATAACATTGCCGATATTGGTGGCAGGTGACTTCCATTTATAGGTCCACACATTAAGTGCTGTACCGGTGTAGTTACTCATGTAAATTCTTCCGGTGGCATCATCTGTGCGGCGTGTGGTGTGATCGTGATCGGTTTCAACCGGCTTGCCCGCCTGCACATTATTTATATCCAGCGATACCGTTTCAAAGCCAAATCTTGATTTAGTGGTATCAAAGACGCTGACGGTGATTACATAGTTCTTATTCAGCTTATATTCATTATTGGAGCCGCTGAATGCCAGCGTCACAAAACCAGGGCCCATATTAAGTCCTGCTCCGGAATGACAATCTGAGCACGTGCCTTCTCCCGGTGCGCCGGTGACAGCAATAGGTGGTTTCTTCGGAACAGAGATCAATGCAGTAGAAAACATTAGAATTACTGCCGTAAGCAAAGTAGAGATGGCAATTGATTTCTTCATGGTGCTTTTTTTTAAAGGTTAAAAATTATGTGGCTTGACTTAGTAAGTGAAATAAGGATGCCCATTTATAATACACCGCTCCCGGTACCGGTGATCATTGATCTGACATTTATTGCTTTATTAGTTTTGTGATGATTACTTTTTTGCTGTCGGCATAGCGGAGGATATAAACGCCGCTGCGCAACGGTGCACAGTCATAACTAACGTGAAGGGCATCATCCTTATGAGGCACGATGTTTCCCATGCATTCACCGGTAACACTAAAGAGTTTCCAATCTGCAACTCCCGCAACTTCTTCCTGCAGTTTAACGGTAAAGCCCTGATCAAATGGCATCGGGTACACTTCCATCAAAGGCTTTGTGGCAATGTCTCCGGGCGCATCCAAATCATTACCCTGCATTTCCTTCATGATGGCATTCAATGGATACTTCTGCACGACGGCATCATACTCACCATGAAACTTGCTTTTTATTTTCCCGGCATTGCCATGATTGGCATCACCGATATCTTTACTGGCTGATGAAAAAGTCAGGTACATATTCCCGTTTTTGGCAAAAGCCACCGTTGGCCCGTAGCCGGTAAATTCTGTGGAAGGGCCATAGGTCTCGCCCTTTGATCCTCCGGCATATGTTCCGAAGCTGATGCGCATTACCGTATCCGTTCCGTAATCAGGATCCGTGACGAGCACTACAAAAGCATCGTTTTTTTGGTTAGCAGTATCCAACGGGTTACATGCTTCCGTGGATGCTCCGTTTAAAGCGGTAACAGGAAGCGGCGCATATTGCTTCGATGTAAACAGGTCGCAATTTTTAGTTAGTCCTGCAATAGCCACATACTGATGGAGCCCGTCCGCCGATCTTCTTGTCTGTATACCATTGGAGATGTCACTGCCATATCCTCCAAAGTAGGTTCTCCACTTTATATTGCCTGCGTTATCAATCTTTGTGATAAAAGCATCGGGATCTCCGGCATTATTTTTTTGAATAACATTTCCAATTGTTGGGAACGTAGTGCTGTCACTATAAGTCAGTCCGGTCACAAAAACATTATCATCGGCATCGAGTGCCAGCATTCTGCCACGTTCCCTGTTGCTCCCTCCCTGATATATACTCCAGAGTGGTTTATATCCAAGTGTTTCATCTGGTATCCACCGGGCGACAAACTGATCCAGGTTACCGCCTCGGGCATTAGCCGGATTGGTAGAAATGCCCGCATCACTGTTAGTCGTGCCGTTCAGATAAACAGATCCGTCTTTACCGATTTTCATTCCATGTATTCTATCCTGCGCATCAGGATCCTGTGCTGTATCAGCCGGGTTTGCAGATGCATTATAGTAGGTGAAGAAACTCATAGAGGACAGGCAGGTGTCGAAAACAGCGATAAATGCATCGCCACCACCATTATAGGTGCTGTCATAAACCTTGCTGACTTTCTCTTTTTGAAGCAATGTGCTGTGCGGACCTTCGGCATAGCCGGATACAAACACCTTGTGATCATACACGTCGAGTGAGAGTACTTCATCAGTATCCGTTCTGCCGGCTTCACCGCCACCGAGATATGTCCAGCGCAGCAGGTTGCCGTTGCCATCATATTTTGCCACAAAGCCATCCCAGCTATCTGCAGCCTCCGGCTGATAGACACCCTGCGTACATGCCTGTCCGCAGTTCAATACACTGTTGTTTTTTAAGGTGGTTCCGCCTACATAAATTCTCGGTTTACCATTGGGTGCTTTATCATAGGCGAGTGCATAACCCCAGTCATACTTGTCGGCCACGAGGGTATCCTCATCAAGTCCCGGACCTCCGAGATAACGTATCCAGACCGTTTTCCCTTTGGCATCAAACTTTCCCAGAAAAACATCGCCATTCCCAAGGCCGGTATTACAAAACTGCTGTGTGCTTGTGGTTGAATTAGTTCTGCCTACGATGTAGATATACTCTTTATTGCTCTCTGTGGTGACTAATATATTTTCCACCAGCTCCGAGTCAGCCATCTTCACGTTCTTTTCATAGAAGTAAAGATTCCATTCAATCTCAGCGTACTGTGCCACAGCAGGAAAAATATTTAAGCACAGCATGCCTGACAGGCTAAGGTATCTCAGCCAGATGGAGGTGTTTTTCATTTGGCCAATGTAGTACCAATATTAAATTAATAAAATACCACATTTGATGTAATGATATTGTAACAATTTCCTGGTCATTAATACATAAATGATGTGATATGCGGCATACACATTAATAGGTAATTGTTAATAGAGTGCCTTAACCTTTTATGATTAGGAATATACAGACATTACTGTTTATTCATGCCGGTGGGTGCTCAGGAAGAGTAACTACAGCTCCTGTCAGCGGCAGTTTTTCGATATAGTCAGTATTGCATGACATTTTACGTTTCACATATTTCCTTCAGTTTGTCGAGTGCCTTAGGGTAGGTCTCCTGCATATAATCCCAAAAATCCGGTGAAGTGTCTAATTCAACCGTTACGGTGGTTGTTCCGTTGTATTCAGAGAAGGTGTAGTTTTCAAATCCATTGGCCCATTTTTCTGCTTCCGGCCCTTCCGTTATTTCTTCATTCGCTTTTACAAGACCGTAATGGCGGATTGAAATAAACTGGTTCGGAATATTATCAGCTATTGCCGAAATCATTCCACCTCTTTCTCCCTTCTCATCAGTTCCTGTGAATAACATTTTACTGCCCTTGTTCCAGTTTCCTTCGTAGGTAGATGTCGGATTGAATATGGCCGTCCATTGCTCATAGGTGGATTTGTTGCTGATGCCCAGCATCCTATCAAATACTTTTTTTGCCGGTGACTGTATGCTGATGGTGAATTTTATTTTTTTCATCATTATGAATAGTTTGTTTGGATGATCGGTTAACTGCTTCCAGTATTTTTCAACTTACCTCCATACACCAATTCGCCTACCGGTGTATTGCAGATGCGAAGGCGTGCAGATATTTGTCATGCCGTGTTTTTATTCAAAAGTAAAAACCCGTTGTACTAAATCGGTAGCCGTGTATTTGTTTGTATCCGCATCCGAATACGCTTTTTCTTTTTTTACTGTCACGAAACCAAACCAAAGAAGAAAACGGCTAAATGTGCGTATATAATAGCATAAGGTGAAATGTTGTTGCGATGCGCCTGATTGAGTGTCGAAGAATGTAATAAACATGGGAAATGCAGTCAGGTATTTGTCGGCATAAAAATGAACAGGCCTGGCCTCACTGCCAAACTTGTTCAGCATATAAACTGAGAAAGCCCAGCCAAGTTGTCCGACCGGTTGCTGAGGATAACGGTCATTAGCGTCCCAGTTAAAACCCATCGTAAAGGCGGCGAGGATTTCCTTGAAAAGCTGCAGCCGGTTTTCGGGCTGTAAAAGTGTTGCTCCGTTTTTAGTCAGTGAAAGCTTACCGTTTGATTTCTTCACAAGCCGTGCAATCTCACAAACGAACCTGGCGGTCTGGATGGAAATGCAGTCCTGTTGCTTCCAGAGTTTTACAACGCCACTCTCGATATGCTCGTCAGGCAGAAAACCGTGAGCATAAAGTTCAACCATCGGTTTCCTGGGTAACGCGCCAAGTGGTGTCAGCTTGATGAACTTGTCACGTTGCAGGATTTTTAAAAAGGCCTCAGCAATCCTGAAAAATGGTATGCGGTCCAGGGTGGTATGGTCAATGTCTGAACGGAGATGAACAGGGGAGTTGTCCGAGAAGGTGTTGTACAGCAGATGGTGAATATCTGTCGGACTCAACCCCAAAAAGTCGTCCAGCGGTGTGTTATTCTGCAACAAAATGTTTACATCTGTTTCGTCTTTCAGGTTCATTTCGGTGGAAGAATGTTTGTTGGTTCCTTAGAGAAATGTGTAATGGCGCTGCTGTCAGGCGCCTGCACGAAATGCTTTACGGCATTATGCCTTGTCGGGCTTTTCAGTCCGGCGCATGCTGCGAAATACCGCAATACAAATATCTGCAAAATTTGAAGAGTAGTTAGTCGGCGCGCCGTATGTTCCATCGCTGTCAGCCGCTGCGTTGATCCATCAGCTGAAACTGACCCTGGCAGGTGATCATCAGTCCACTTTATATCTCACCAGTCGTCTTTCGATATAATTTGGATTGCTCGCATAGAACGGAAATGTTTCAGATACGATGCCGACATTTTCCGCATAACGGGTATCAACATTTCTTGGGTTGCCTTGTGATGACCATTTTGGATACATGGCGAAAGATTGTTTGAAACTCTGTGTTTGAAATGGTCCGGCCGGTGTATTGAGCAGATAGTTTTTATCTGCCATCTTTACTACCACGGCACATACGGTGTCTGCCGGGCCGGCGGTGATAAAATAGTGGTAGAAAGTATCCGTAAAGTTCTGTGAAGAAAAGAGGATCTGTCCTAAATGGTTTACAATATAGTGAAGTGAATCACGGACAAATTTATCGTTATAGATGGTGCCGGCTATAGCAGGCCGAATGACTTTAAAATAGCGTGTGTTATTGATCATCGTGTCCTTCTCCACATAGCAACTGTCGGTAATACCCGTAGCAGTGGCGTTTCCGGCGCTGTCGACATCAAACCGTTCATAGATCCAATAATTACCCGCTTTCAGCTGTGAAAAGTTGGGGTAGGTTGTTGAGGCTGGCGGATCTGTTATGTCCTTCTTACAGGATGAAAAAGCAGTTGTTAAAGCAATGCTGAGTGTTACGATGGTTGTTGTCCTCATAACTTGGGTTTGGAATTACTTAAACGCAGCATTGGAATTTTATTGTATGGGCGGACCGGGCGCCTTTTGTTGTCGGGCTGAGTCACGGCCACGGAACCGGGAACTACCTATAGCAGCCTGAGCGATGGTCCTAAAAAGAAAATGGAATTCAAATATGGAAAACGGGCAGAGCCGGCAAGGCAGGCATCGTTTCCAAGCTTTGAACACGCTTAATAACGACAAAGATGAATTGAAAAAAACGACATATAAAACGAATAACTTCGTGATGGCCTGGTGAGGGGCTTACAAAGCATCTTTATGTTAGCGGCATGTGCTTCTCTATCATTGCTTACTTATAAAACCAATTTTTGTAGTATCTGAAATTGTAAGAAAAGGATAAATGTCGTCTGCTATATTATCAATTAAATCAACTCCTACTGAATAAAGTTTGTATCTATCTCTAACTTTTTTATAACGATAATTTAAATTTCCTTTCGTTGAATGATTTTAAAGTATCGGGTCAACGATTGAAACCAGTTTATCATCTTCCTGGAGGTCTTCTAACTTATTCGGATAAACTCCATGTTGAATTTTATAAAACTCGATATCTTTAATTAAATCATTTACCTGCATTTGTGCAATTGTTGCAAAACCTGTCGCAACTGCATCACTATTATTCCCAACATAAAACAAGTAAGAATAAAGACCAACTGTAAATAAAATGCAAGCTGTTCCGATATATACAAGTGTTTTGTTCCCAAAACGGAAGATGCCGAGAAGGATTAAAACAACACCAACTATAGCTCCCAGGAGTAGGATTAAACCAAGCAGTCCCCACCAGTAATGCACTTTCCCTGTTTTATCATCACTTTCAGGTTTTTTTCTGCTTCAGTCCTTCGTTGTTGCAGTTCTTGCCTGATTGTATTTAGTTCTTCTTCAGAAAACGTTCGCCCTCTTTTCTGAACTCTGCAATGGCAGCTTCAACCGCGTCGGGTGTAAACTTTGAACGGTTGTCAAGGTATTCTTGCAGCCCTTCGTCAGACTTACCCGACATTAATTTCTGAAAATCAATCTCCATTTCTTGTTTCTTTTATGCAGTCAGTTTGATGTTAGCACGTCGTCATAGCACAGCAGCGAACGGCAGTCTGAAAAAAAACCAATTGACCAGCATGTTAAAAAATGCGTTTATAAAGATATCGAAATAGATGCCGCCAGAATCAAGTGACTATGGATCGTTGAGATATGCAATATGTACAACCCCAAAACAGAGAACTGGTAACCTTCAGCTGTCTGGAAGAGTATTAGCTATCATTTAATCTATCGGTTTTGGGGTTAATGAATTGTTTTAACTCAACTCTAAATTAATCCCTGACTGTCAGATTAAATTTTAGCTTCTACAAATAAACAGCAGGATGTTTAGTAATGAAGAAGCTGTCGTCAGTACGTATTTTTCCCAGAAAGCACATAATATCTGATATACTCCGATAATTAGATAACCAATACTCTTGGATTCAATTTTCATTGCGGAATCTTGAAATTGTTTTTTAGCGGGTTATAGGATGATTTAATTTCATTACTCTATCTCAGGATTGCCGGCCTGGCCGAGTTTTAAGAAAAAGGTATCAAACCAGGTATAATATGTAATCGCTGTACCCGCTAAATAAGCACTAGAATGTCGCCATATCAATTTCCTCTATAGAGACTAATTCATCAGACTTGCTAAAAATATAATTACCATTAGCTTGATAGTTATATAGGATATCCTGAAAGATTTCACGATAAACCTGTTTCTCTATAATTGGTATCTTTAGCGTAAAATCATAAATCATACCATGCACTTCTGTATACATCGCAAAAGATAAATATAAAGTGTCTGCAATTGAAGTAGTAAACTCCCCATAGTATGCCTTTTTATCATCAAATAATAATTTACTAACGTTATACTCCTTGAATATTTCAACTGAATCTTCGTTTAGCTGAACATTAACTTGGCGGAGATAATTGTCAAGAGTTAGGTTGTACATCATTGTATCAAGTCTTAAAACCAAAAAAAAGGAATTTTCATTTGAATCAAGAAGCTGCGTGAAGAATAAGCATTTGTTTTGCTTTACAGGTTGCCAGTAATTTGGACAACAAATCTTATCATATTGCAAATCAAAACAATTCCAGGATTTTGGACTAACCGTTTTTTCTTGTCGGATTCGTAGCGTATTCACTTTCACACTATCTTCAATAGACTCTTGATTTGCCCTAATTTTACTCTTGCAGGCAATATTGAAAGGCAACATGGAGACAATTAAAAACCATTTAGTTAGATTGCTAACCATATGTTATTTTTTTGAGTCTGAAATAGTTAATCCTGCTTTCATTTTTAGTGTGAATGACGAATCTTTCGACCTAAATCCTACTTTTCCCTGCAATCCAACATCTGTTTTTACACTCCCCTTTGTATTGCTGTAAGAGATAAATGCACCATTTTCAGCTTTTCCAGCAATAACTGAAGAAACATTTTTAACCTCTCCATCAAAAAGATTCACGGAAGTCGAATTTTTCACTATGAGGTCTATACCGTTTGCTGTTGTTTTTGCAATCATATTGTTACTAATGGAGACTGAAGATTCATTTGTCACTTTGTATATTGATACAGCAGGTTTATTGTTTAAAGCCAGTGAATAGAATTCTTCAAGATTCGTTCTCGCGATCGTCGTATTCGTTACTTCGCGAGTAGTAGATAGTTCAGCTTCTGAATAACCGACTGTTTTATGAATCTTATAAAGAGGTTGAGTATTTGAAATTGTTAAACTAAAAAAGACCTTATCCACAATAGCTCCTCCAGCTTGTAGATATTGCCTAAATCCTTCAGCCATATAATAAAGTGGGTTGCCACCAAATACTGGTGGGTCTGGCCATCTGCCATCCGGATCAGTATGCACTATCGGATTATCAAATACATAACTATACATCGACCACGACTTACCAATCTCCCCAAACGGATCCACCACCCACCACCTCCCCACCTGAGGATCATACCACCTCGCTCCATAATCAAACCAATTCAAATTCAAAGAGCGATGAAACTCCTTACCGTTATAAAGATAATTGTTTGTATCAGAATTTTCCTCCTGCCAGCTTATGTCTGCAATGATGTTACCATAAGGATAATAGTGATTAACCTGGATTATAGGATTGCCGGTCTGGCCGAGTTTTAAGAATAAGGTATCAAACCAGGTATCACACTCACTTTCATTATGCAATGACACCCTCAGTGTGTATTGCTGCAGCGTATCAGGCACATGAATTCCAATGGAATCTGTCAGGCGGGTCCAGCTATTGGCATTGTCTACTTCAAGACGCCATTGATTAACCTCTTCACCTGAGGTATCACGCAAAGACAATTCAAGGTAGGCTTCCGGTGTATCACTGGTCAAATCGTTCGGCGACGCCGATCCCGGATTCCGCTTCTTAGTGTAAAATGCTTCAAACAGACCTACAATATTCAACTGTAAGCCATACACCGGTTTATTGAGTGTATAGTGCAAATCGTTGGGAGGAGGTTTTATCGTCCATGGTTTCAGTTCTAAATTTAGCGCAGCAGGTAACGGATGCTCCCTGTCTGTTTTTGCCGGAGATGCCTTTTGCTGGTGCTCTTCCGCATAGAAATAGTAAAGCGACACTTCTAATGTATCTCCTGAATTTACGGGGATCTCAGTATAAGGCCCCTCTGTATTGTTAAGCTTTCCTGATGATTCCCCCTGCAAGGCTATTTCATTGTCTCGTACTGCGCTTACATGGGTAAATTTTGGAAACTCAGTGCCCTCTTCATCTGCGTTCAGTTCAAATGTCAACTTACTTGTTACCCAGTCAATGTCATCGCCCTTAAAAACCACTCTTACATTACCGAGGTGATCTTTGATAAAATAGTAAGGCTTCCAGTTACCAAGCGTATCAAGCAACAAATAGCCGTTATCGAAAAGAATACGTCCGGGTTTACCGTTTTCGTGGATAATATCTCCGAAGTAGCCGGTTGTTTTCTGTTGAAGGTTTTCTGTGATTTCTTCCTTCTGTTTTATGCCATCTGATGAATAGGTAATTTTCAATTCCTCCGAGGGTTTATGTATGAGCGAAGGCAGGTTTAGATGATTGTAGTTTACAGTAATCGTTTTATTTGCATCAGCAACCAGGTTACCATTCCCATCATAACTATAGTCGGTGGCATTGGCAATATCTTTGAAATCACTACTATTGTTCCATGCCACCAAAGAACCGGCATCAGACACCGCAACAAGCTGATTGCCGTTATAGGTGTACGATAAATCATCATTTACTCCATAAGTAAATACTTCTGTTTCCTCATCATAGGTCAGTGCTCCATGAACACGCATGGTTTTTATATTGCCATTGTCATCATAGCTCAGTTCATCAACTGTGTACTGATCCGCTTCAGTAATTCCAGGACCGGCAAGAGTAGCATACACCGCCTTCTGCAAACGGTTAATCGGATCATAGGTATAGCCGTAAACACGGGTAGCTTCGTCCATACTGCTCTTCCAGGCCATCCATGAAACATTTCCCGAAAACTGTGAAGGTGCGCTAATCAAAGGGTAACCATCATCATAATGCAGCTCCATTCCCCAATAGTCACCACGCTCTTTTACATCTTCCAGATCGTTTATTGAAGTGAGCCAGCCACGTACATTATACCGGAAATTCAGGGTCTGTGCTGCCTTTTGCACAGGTATGTTTCCGGTGCCGGATATCCTGTTATGCAGTCTTAGCGTTAAAAGCTGACTAAGCTCATTATAAGTATTGCTGCTTGTCCAAATTTCCGGCTGTTCATCTACCTGGAACCAGGTATTTTTTAGCCGGGCTGCATGATCATACTCATTTCGCACTTTTCGGATGAGGTCTGCACTATATCCAAGACCTCCTCCGGGAGGATAATATGTGAAGTGATGAATTCGGTTGCTTTCAAGTACGGCACCTTCAAAATTGTAAGTGAATAACTCAGTTTCTTCCTTTCCTTCATGGTTACTTCCATTTGTTTCCACTACTCTTCCCTTGTAGTCATAGAAATAATCAAGTTTTTCAAACAGTTCCGGCATGCTTCCCAACACTTTTGTATAAATCCCGGTAGTCCTGTTTCTAGCCCTTGCCACGTTACCGCTAACCGGCGAAAAATCTGCATTGCCATCTCTGTTGAAATCATAGTCGTCGTAATAGACCAGTGTAAGTTTTTCCAATGATGTGGTCGGAAAGGACAGATTGGTATATCCATCAACAGATTCACTTCTTGACTCGCTGCAAACCGCTGTGGAAAGCCAAAGCTCATCCTGCAGCTGAGAAGGTGTTTTCCCAGCTAAAGTTACCAGGCCGGTAATGATGGATCTTCCTGATACATCAAATTTCTGATAGGACCAGTTGCCCGAAATAGACTGGTTAGGATCTTGAGTCAGTGCTGCCCGGTTCAATTGATCATAAACAATGTAACTCCAGTCAATGCCCGGTAATTTCTTTGCACTAATAAATCCTCGCTTATTATAGTTATAGAAATAATTCCAATGATCATAGGAAGCACTAACTGAAAAATTGCCTTCATACACCAACTGATTAAAACCTTCCGGTGAAATGACTACAACCAACCTGCCAATGTCATCATATATAAAGTAGGTACTGGTGAAAATAAATTCTTTCTGGCCGCCACCTGTACTCACATTCCTGGGACGCTTCTCCAGCACAACCCGTCCTTTATTATCAAAATAAGTGATTTGCAGATTCTCATTTTCATCCGTTGTTTCAGTAACTGTTAAGGTGCCGGCTGCATAAAATGTTGTGCCCTTCCATCCGGCAACACCGGCATTTGTAGTAAAAAGCCTGACTTCGTTAGCGTAGTTGCCCCGATAGTTATACCCAATATTATGGTTGCCAAGTTTCCAGGTTTCACCTGGATTTGCTTCCTTCCTGGTTCTTCCGGCGGGTGTATTTTCATACGAAGTTTCCTTATACGGGAAAGCTGTTTGCTCGCATTCCAAACCGGCTGAATAAAAATTCAGTTGATCTGCTTTTGCATTACTCTTGTATTGTCCCGGTGATTGTGAAGTAGTAAATGGCAGGTAAGTCTTAGGTTGTCTGCCATAAGCATCATATTCCAGATGGGTAACCACATCCTTTCCCGAAGGACTCTGACCAACCTTCAGTTGCTGTATTGGCCTTGCCAATCCATCAACAAATGTAAAGGAACGCCGGCTTTGTGCAGAAGGCAACGTGGCGGTGGCCAGTGAGGATGCTGATAAGCCCGGAACAGTAGCCACTTCCGTTCGAACATAGTTTTGATCTGATGGATTATTTGAGGATCTATAATGATAGTCTGTATAATTTATTCCATTGCCAAAATGATCTTCAGCATATTGAAGCCTGCTATACCCATCATATTTAAAGTAACTCAAATAGTTATTCTCATCAAGTATTTCTGAAATTGCGCCGGCAGGACTATAGCTGTAGGATGTCACTGTTGCTTCGTGCGGATAAAAACGCAGCTCGTCCATTGCACCTCCGCAGCTAATTGCAATGGTACCCGGATTATTGAATGCAACAATATATTCATAAAAGGTAAATCCATAAATCGTTTCTCCGGCATAACTCCTGATAACCGTAAATTCATTTCCTGTTAAACTAACTGTTGCTGTAGCCCAATAACTAAACACGTACTTTCCCGGCAATGAAACCGCCAGCGATACAGTGCCGGCTTTGTAATACCTGTTTCCTGCAATGGTTCTTGTAACAGGACCGGAAACATTTTCTATGCCCACATTCGCTAGTGAAAATACAAACTGACTCTGGTTGTCATTTTCAAATCCTGTATAAGCAACGGATGAAATAGGGGCATTATTGAAAACCGCACTCACCATGCCGGATTTGCTTTCATATATAACAGCCGTTGCTTTACCATAAGGTTCATGAAACTCGATGGGCTGTGCTTTTTCATTATAGTAATCAAACTTTTGTGTGCTACGATACCTTGCATCGTGCCTGAAGGTATTGTTTGATGATTTCGATAATGTAAATGAAGACATAAGTGCCGGTTCCTTCAGGTCAAGCCTAAAGACTGTATCCATAACCACATTTTGACCGTCCATCCGATACCTGAATAATGATCCGCTAACAATTAAGGTGTCCTGCGCTACTATACCCTTAGCGCCGTTCTGAATTACCCAGGTAGAATTAGCGCTGCTGTTAATGATACTGCCATTCAAAATGCTACCCATCGGTTTAATGCTGCCATTGATATTGGTTGATTTTATAGTGCTCTTATTCTTGAAAATACAGGTGAGTTCTTCAATTACATTATTGATCATTCGTTTCCGGTTAATCATAGTATCTAAACTAATCAGCATGGGATCACTACCGGTGTAACCGCTTATGTTGTAATCAAGCGGAAACCTTTTCAAAATTACTTCTGTAATACCGTCCGATCGGGTAGTTACCTTTCTTGTGAGTTGCGTATGTGCCGGATTGTCATAGTAGTAATTGGTGGTATTGGATACGCTTGAACCATCGTAGAAATAGCTTACTTGAGTTGACTTGGATAACCGGATCCATTGACTCACGTATAGATAAGCTTCTGCAGCAAACAAATTTTGTGGAGCCCCATTGTTGAATGTCGGTCCTGTGGAAGGATCTGATTGATTCTGACTCACCTTAATTCCCCATACCTCTGAATAGTTATTCACCTGATCATCCACATCCCATTCATTAGTAGTTTTTGCAACTAGGACATTGTTTTTATCATACTCACTTTGTTCCAGCTCAAGCCCTCTTTTCCAATCCGGTGACAGTGGCATGGCAAATGGGAATATGAAATCACCATTGTTGGGCGAATAACTGAACTTATGAAGGGTATATCCGTATTCTCCATTCTCTACTGCTGCTCCCGTAATGCTGGCGCCCTGTATCACTTTTACTTCACGGTAGCTGACAATGTTCCCATTTGCACTTGATATGGCAGCATGACTGATAGAAGACCTGTTCAGAAAATTACATTCTGTTCTATATCCGATCTCATCATAAGCAAATGAGGTAAAGGGGTATTCCATCTTCATTTTCGAAATCAGCACACCGCTTGACCGTTCAGCATCTGAAGAAAGTTGATAGCGATATTGAATAACCTGATCTGAGATATCCGTAGTGCCGGCAGTAGCTCTCGATGTTATAGACTTAATACGCAAACCGCTCGCAAGCTTGCTTTTTAGCACCGTTCCTGTAAATTTCCTGAAGTTAATATGCACGGATATGTAGTGATGAAAATTTACATTGCCCGTTATCTGAGCTTCAATGGTATAATTTCCTGCCGTAAGGTAGTTGCAACTGGTACCTTTATTAGCCGTTATCTCCTGGTTGGTCTCCACCTTCTTAATCTGATAAAAAATATCGCAATTACATGGGTAGGTGTAATCAATAACCATCTCCGCATATTGATCATGGTCAATTGAAAATTGAACAACTTTACTGGTTGTCGCATCTGTTGCTACGTAGGCAAATGCTGAGGTATTCTCCTTTTCATAGTCATTTACGATTGCGCCGGTGCTGCTTTCTCCATAATCATTTACTTCATATTCAAATTCAAGCGATCCGCCGGTTGGATATTGAATCTCCGTTATAATTCCGGCCTGAGTAAATTCAGGAACCGTAGACCTGGTATCATCAAACAAAAAGCAATCTTCCTCTTCAGCTGGAATCAGTGTTTGGTTGGAATTTTTGCCATTATAATAACTCCAATAATCCTGCCCTTTGGAATCTCTAATGGCAATCGGCGTTTCATTATAAATCATTTTTGTGGGAGGCAATAATGTTCCTTCCTTACTTTCTTCTGTAACCGCTGTAAGCCGTAGTCTTTTCTTGGCGTCTGGCATTGTGGTACTACCTGTTCCAACATAATAATCATAGGAAAGATTGAATCCTTTTTGATACTGTACCACTTCTTCATGATTAAGGTATTCAACGCTGTTGATTTCAATTTTGCTCAGTGCTTTGCTGTCAGTCAGGTCATCGCGGTTAAATTCATTTTTAAATTCAACGATACAATTCCCGGAACGGATTGATTTTAAGCGATACCCCAATACATCAATATAAGAATAGCAGTCACAAAAGCTTTCTTCGCATAAAGTCAATGTGGTATTGGGTGTCACTTGCGTCTCAGAAGTGCCGGACCAATAACTTTCATAGTAGGGTTCATACTCAAAATTAATTACATCACCGGCTGCACTGATAATGGTGGTAAGAAGCCAGCTTGAGTTAAACAGAGGTGTAAACGATGATTGCCCGCAGCAAGTTGATTCAGCGATGGTTTTTTCAATCGGATCAGCGCTTTGCGTGGAATCAAATTCAGGATCAATAAGGTATGCAGGATCATATCTGCCAAAAATATACTTCGTGCCATCTTCGGTAATTGCTTCAAAGCTGGCAAGCCCGGCGCCGGCAATAATTTTTATGTTTGAATAAGGGATCAGATGAGGGATCACAAAACCTTCATCATCAATTCCGCTGAGTACGAACTTCCCGGAATGTCCATTGAAGTTATAATAGAACTCATCCGGTTCACTATCCAGTGTTTTCCAGTAAGCGATATTCACCATCATGTTAAACTCATCTTCTACGTAGTTACTCAGAAGGTGATCTGCAGGAAGAAGGGCATGGGTACTTAAGTACCCGACATTCGGTTGCTCATCGGGCTTGCCAATCACCGTACGGCTTATCATTCCGCCTGCCAAAAGACTCCAGCCTAAACCGACATAGGATGCGATGTCTTCTACCTTAATACCTCCGGCATGGTAGCTAAGTGAAACAGGCACCTGCAGGCCATTAGACTGTATGGTGTAAACCGGTACACTGATTTGAGGTATGCCGGTACTTAGTGAAACCGGCACATCTGCATACTTCCCAAGTGCTGATGCCGTTGGTGAAGGAGGAATGATGGATACATTCGGTGAATTCGATAGCTGGCCATGTATCAAATTCCTGCATACGAAAATCAATACAATGAAAAGAAATATGCCCTTCTTCATAGAACATTATATAATGAGATAAATAAATATTAATTATGATTCCCTGAGGCAATAGAAACAAAAATGGTAAAATGATAAGCCTCAGTTCGATATCGTAATACAGATGCAGCAATCTGTATGTTGAATATTAATCAAAGATAAATTGCGTGAAACCTTTTGTCAATCATCCAATTTGATGATTTTCATAAGTAGTTGGTGTAAACCAGAACTGTTATAGTGCATTGTGACTTATCCTGAATTGCAGCCAGCACACCATGCTTCCTCTCCGCACTTATTTATCGGCATCGACATCCACAAAAGAACTGGCAGGTGCACCTGCAGACCTATATCAGCGATCGCAAGAGTATGACCATGCCGACGAGTGGTTACCTGCTACTACACAAGTTGCTTAACCGGATGCTGTCGGTGATCAAGAAGGAAATACCATACCGCATCAACTACAATCAAAAAAGCGGTACGCATCAAACAGCAACCGAAACTACCGCTCAAACAGAAGGCGCCACTGTAACCAAAACCAAAATCAAATCTAAAACTGAAACCCAATAATTAGCAATGATTATCAGCTCGCAAAAATGAATGCTGACTGCAATACATAAAGGGTGAAGTTCTTGCAAGAGGAACTATCACACCGTTTAAGCAGGCAGCTGCATTTTTGAGGCATCAACCCCACACCGGTACTGGTCGTCGCAGCCACGGCGCCGGGAACTGCAAATAGCAGCCTGAGCGATGCTCATAAAAGGAAAAATGGTGTTCAAATATAGAAAACGGGCAGAGCCGTAAACGCAACCGTCGTTTCCCGCATTTGAACACCCTTTTTTAATAAGGCAAAAGATGAATTGAAAAAAAACGAAATAGAAAAACGGTTAACCTCGTAATAACCTGGTGAGCGGATTGCACAGCATCTAAGTTGCCAGCATACTGCTGCGCTCACCACAAAGCAATTCCGTTTGTATTCCGCCTACATGCCTCTGCGAATCGGGTTGCATTCATTGCTTCAAAGGTAATCATTGGCAGTGCCGGTGTCCGGAGGCTTGCCTTCGCTCACAAGTTTTGATTCAAGCGGTGGTTCATGCGGCTTGCAAGGGCGAAAGCATAAGCACTGAGCTTAGTTTTTGAAGTCAACCGGCACTATCAGCTTAATGGAAAAATTTCGTCCCATATTGTAAACGCCCGTGCGACCTGTCACATTATTTACTGCTTCGTATTTCAAACGGCTCAAATGACTTTGATAAGCAACATCAGCCAGATTGTTTGCCGTGATGTAGAGCGAAAATAATGTTCGTGATTTTGAAACGACATCTGTTCCAACGCCCAAATTCAAAAGGGTATAACCTTTCGTTGCCGTCTCTGTTCCGAATGCTGCATAGAAATGATTTTGGTCAAAGTAATAATCCAATCCGAATTTCATGTAAGCATTGTTAAACCATTTTCCCAGCTTCTTTTTGTTTGCCCGTAATTCAGAAGAAAATTTTGGAGCGGGAGTAAACGGCAAATACTTCATGGAATCGGGTTGATGCTGCTGCACAGATTGCACATAAGAAAAACTGTTTTCAAAGTGCAGCCAGTCCAATGGATGCGGATGAATGTCTATTGTAATTTCTCCTCCGAAAAGATTTGCATTGCCTGAAGTGTATTTGAAAGTGCTGAATCCATCAGAAAGCGAGTCACCGCCACTAACGCTGTTTAATTTTTGCAGATAGATGAAGCTATTGATGTAGTTATAGAATAAATCAGCTTCGGCTGTTATATGATGAGCGTTCAGGCCAAGTGCATAATCCAGTTGAAAACTGTTTTCGGGCTTGAGCGCAGGATCTCCGATGATGTAATTCACCGTTCCTTCGTGCACTCCATTTGCAGAAATCTCGGCAATGTTTGGTGCACGAAATCCTTTTGACACATTGAACTTGGTGAATACTTTTTCATTGAACTGATAAGCTGCTCCGATGCTTCCCGAAATTCCCTGATAGGTTGAATTGAAAAGTGAGAATTGATGCAACGAAGTTTCATCAGGCGTTTCCGTTTCCTCTCCGTTTGAATCAAGCCATAAATCTTGTCCGTGTTCGTTCCGGGAGTCGTAACGCAGGCCACCGCTCACATCTAATTTCTTCCACGATTTTTTTGCAATGGCAAAAATACCAATATCAAAAAGATTGTAATCCGGGATGAGAAATTCTGTTCCCTTGTTTTGAGAGTTCTGATACATGCCGTTTGCACCGAAGGAAATGTTGAGATTATTTTTATCCGGCAGAATATAACGCACATCATAGTTGATGGTGTTCATGAAAAAGTAAAGTCCGTATTGTCCTTCTTCCAAAATGTCTGCATACTCCTGTCGCTGATTCTGTTGCCAGCCAATTACCACTTTCAAACTTCCATCCCCTAAAATGAAACTGTTGTTGAGCACTGCCTTGTAGTGATGAATTTTCTGATAGGGAGTAAACGGAGTGTAATCATGAAAATCCGTGCTGGTGGCAATGGCCGTTCCTTCTGTTGTGTCGTTTTCTGCAATGGGTTTGATAAAGCTTCCTGTCGCGCTGTCTCTTTCTCCCTCAACAATGCCGGGAGTTAGATTGTAAAGACTGAAATGCAAATGAGCATAACCCCATGATTTATTCAGTCCGAGAATTCCTCCGAAATTATTTTCCTTGTAACCCGAATTGAAAACATAGCCGTCATACTTGTTCTGATAAGCATGAGCCATTTTGTTTGAGTAACGGATATCCCAGATAAAACCATTTTGATTTCCCGCAAGGTTGAGTGATCCGCCAATCTGTCCGTTGTTGGTTTGGTAGTTCGCTAAAAGGTTTCCCTGAATTTTTCCATCGGGCAAAGTTGGAGCAGGAAGCATATTGATAACTCCTGCCATTGCATCACTGCCATAAGCCAGGCTCGCCGGCCCTTTTAAGATCTCCACACGGTTTACGCCATATTCGTCAATCTCAATGCCATGCTCATCTCCCCATTGCTGTCCTTCCTGACGAATACCATCATTCACAACTACCACCCTGTTGTAACCAAGTCCGCGGATAACAGGTTTTGAAATTCCTGAACCTGTCGTTACCTGTGAAACTCCGGGCTGGGTAGCAATTGCATCAATGATGTTGGTTGCGGAAAGTTGTTTGAGCTGGATGGATGAAATGGTTGTGATAGGAGTTGGTGTTCTGTTTTTCTCAGCCGATTTTGAAAGTCCTGTTACAACCACTTCGTTCAACTCCGCAACAGATTCATCCAATGCAAAATCTTTTGTTGTAATTGCAGCCAGATCTATTTGTTCTGCTATGAGTTTGTAGCCAATGAAACTTATCTGAACCAATGCTTTTGTCTGAGGAAGGTTTTCAATTTTATAAGTTCCGTCAATACCGGATGTTGTTCCCGTTTTCAAATCAGGAAAATAAATTGAAACCCCGGCCAATGCTTCACCTGTTTTGTGGTCGGTGATTTTACCCGTGAGTGTAGTTTTGCCAATGGCATAGCTGGTGGTGATGGTTGCTGCACACACAGCAATAAGGAGCATTAATTTTTTCATTTTTACTTATGATTAGCTGTTAAACTGATTGTTTGTTAAATGCTGCCGCACACTCGGGCTTCACCCATGCGTGTAACAAAAAAAGTACAATAAGAAATCAGGAAACAGTTGGCGGACCTCGCAGCGAAAAATTGAACTTGTTATGTTCAAAGGAAACCGCCTGATAGAAATGAAAATAATTTTGAACAATGTGTGTAACGAAAGAAACAGAATTTTTTAGTGCGGGCTTATCTGCCGCCGCCGGTACAAAGTCGCAAATGAAGCAATGATGCTCCATTGGATGAAAGTGAACGACACTTCTTTGGGTGCAATGAAAATCGTTGCGGTGATTATACTGGTGAACAGCCTCTGTTACTGTTGGAAATAAAATCAACAGCAGGAAAAAAACAGACAGATACTTTTTCAGTCGCAAAGACATGGTTCAAAGGTAAAGAAATAATTGATGTGGTGTCTTGGAGCGTTGGGGCAAAACAAAATGTGCTGCCAATGGCATGGGTTTGGGCCATGGCCTGCAGCGCTTCATAATTTGCAGGAGCGATAGCCAGACGGCTTTGCCGAAAAGTCCGGAGCGATAAACTTTGATGTCTGCAAAATGTTCAATCGGAGCGTTAGCGGTTTCGCATTACATTTTCAGATTTGCAATGGGTGGACTTTCAGCACAAAAGCTTATCCGGAGAACAGACTTCCTTTACCCACAAAACTGTCTGCGGAGCACGAAACCCCGCCTATTGCAGATGTGCTGTTATGCGTTCGTGCTGCTGTCTGTTCGTAGTTCGTCTGCTCAAAGTTCGCACAACTGTTCAATGGAAGTTGGTTATCATGTCTCAGATTTACTGTCATTCTGTTTCAACTATTTTTCCGTCTGCTTGGATCTTATATCTTTTCTCTCCGTGAACCTGTGAAGCGAACTTTATTGTCAGGTCTTTATTGATGCAACCATTTTCGTCCGTAAACCAGGGCACTCTTGCTCCTGAAATACTTAATCCTGTTCCACTAAAAACAAAAGATGCAATTAAAACTTGGGAAATATATTTTCCATTTTTGTCAAGAGTGCAGATATATTTTTCTGAACCGGGAATGCCGTTGATTGCAAAAACTCGCTCATACAAAACCACATAATAACTTTTTGTCGTAAGCGGTGAACTGATTGCATAAAAATCAGAATTTAAGAAGTCCTCAATTGATGCTTTAGCAGGCGTATCATTATTCTTGCCACCTAAGGTGCAGCTATATTTGCTTTTGGGAAATAAATGTTGCATTACAAACTCTTTTGTCAGGAGTAGAGAGCTGTCCTTTTGATAACTGGCGTTTTTTTCAAAAACATCTTGTGCTTCGCCTTCTATTGTGTCGGTATGATAAATAGCTCCGAAATAAACTTGTTCGTCATGGGAGTAACTCACGCAGATTGGTAAGCTGTCACGTTTGAACATTTCAGTGATAGACTTTGCACTTTGTCCGAATGAAACAAAAGTCAAGAGTAATAAGATAGTTGTCAAACAAATAATATTCATTGACTCGTCCTGAAAAAAGTTTACAGTTTTAGAAGATAATCCTGCTATTCATTTACAAAGTTGATTTTAGTCCTTATAATGGTTTACACTTGCTTTTTTCCTGGGGTAATAATTCTTCCACAATCGCTTTACTATAATGGGTTCAGTTGCATGATGAATGATAGCGGGAGTATAGTTGCTGATACTCATGTGTGGCCTTTGGCTATTGTAAAGTTAAATGGTTGCACTGTCCCAATAGCATGACCGCTAACACTGGTATTGTCGAATATCCTCCACGCTCAATCTTTCGCTTTTTCGCACTCCGTAATGCAGATATGCGAAGTTTTTGCCGTCAGGCAGTTTCGCTTTTTGGCATAGCAGTCTAAATTTAGGAAGTTTGTTAGAATCTTGTCCCGGCTAATTTGATAGCGCTGATCTTGATCTTAATGCCTGATATGAGCTAAGTTGGGAAAGCACTTCATTCAGACAAGAATTGTTCGATAACAGTTCATCTTCCCGCCTTGAAATTCTTTAGATAATGAAACCTGAGCTTATTCAACAACCCGATAACCATGCGCCTGCGGAGCGCCGGCACTTACCACCGCAATACCAGCCCCGCAATAACAGCAAATGCAAAGTAACCTGACTTGGCCCGGCCTTCATAGATGGAGGAATAGGTGTCGGTTGTATTATTCACGAAGGTGTAGGCAGTCGATTGATCAGACAGCGGCGCATACATTACATTGCCGCCAAATTTGATGGCGAACCGGTCGTTGTCGTTGAAGTTATAGCAGGCCTCAAACTTCGCATGAAAAGCAATATTGCTGCTGCTGAAATTTTTGGTTTCGCCGCTGTATTTCTTGCCGGCGGCGAAGTCGTAGCCGCTCTTGTTCAGCATGTCAAACACAGCCTGTGCTCCCGGCGATTCCGACTGCGCATTGATGCTGTCGGCCGTCATGTAAACATTCCACGTAGAGCCATGATCGAAGTGATCGTAGTAGGTAAAGCCATCACGGCTGAGCGTATCCACCTGGTATAACCCTTCGAAATCAACGGTGGCGTTGTAACGCGATGAGTTGGTCATCAGGAGGAAGGAAGGACCGGCGGCAAACTCTATCTCCCACTTATAGAAACGCGTGGCGTCTTTCGGCAGTATTATTTTCCGGTATTTGAAATACAAAGGAAAGTCGGCTATCCGGTACGTGAGGTCTTCTTTGGAGCCGGCCTCCAGCGTCACCATGCGGCGGTAATCGGTTACGCCATCATTCGACCGGAAAACATACACGGCGGGTGCAGTCACTTCATACGAAGCAGTGAAGCGGGTATAACTTGCACCAACGGACAGACCGAAATTTTTCTTTCGCTTGCCAAAGTAATAAGATAGGTCGGCGCCCACTACCGGGCTGATACTGAGTCCCGGATCGGACATCGTTCCCTGTTGCGATTCATCCAGGTCAACCTGGTTGTAGCCCATTGATGCAGGGTCGGGCATATTCAGCTTTGTGGAATTTAACTGAAAGCCTACATAAGGCGTGAAATCAAAGTTGGAAACAAAAAAATCAGACGGGCAGCCGTTGTTGCCCGCTGCACCATAAATGTAATCGCAGTCATCGTCAGTATCCGGAATCTGATCGAGGTCGCTGTCGGTGCAGCCATGCGCGGTAAGGTCGCCGCGCTGCTCTTTACAATAATCATCTTCATCAATCACACCATCATTGTCGAGGTCATTGGTGCAACTGTCATATTCCGTGGCGATGATGCTGATGCTGCTGATTTTCATCGTATCCCGTTTCACCCGCAACTGCACCAGCATGGTATGTTTGGCAGCAAAGTGATAGACAGGGCTGCCGGTTTCACGCACCGCACTGACGGCAGCAACAATTTTAGCAGTGTCATCCTTACCGGTTTCAACAGGATGCTCTTCATATTTATACTGCAGCAGGTGCATCGCCAATGCATAGCCTGAGTCGGCATCGAATACATACTGCCGCCATTTTTCGCCGGAAGTGGTTTTGGTGAGTGTCACATTGATCACGGAATCGGCGGCGGTGAAGGTTCGTTCATAAGTAATGTCCGTTGCTTCGGTCTTCATATTCCGGAAATGCAGGGCGAGATCATGCGCATAAAATTCAAAACTCTTGGCAGTGGTTTTATACGGATCGGCATCACCGGTCGATGCAGGGTTGAAGATCGCATCAATCTCATCCTCCACGGTAGCACCGGGCCAGAAGAGTTCTTTAAACTTATTAAAGCTTCGGATATTCACGCTTTCGCTTCCGTCTTCATGCAAACCCACATTCCAGGAGCCGAGCAGCTCATTGATGACAGCGGTATCCGACCTCGCATGGCTTGACTGTGACCGTGCGATGGCGGGCAGGATCAGCAGCAGGATCAGCAATATATATGTATTTCTCATGCGTCTTTTTATTTATTGGGCCACCACGATCCGTGCAACAGCCCGTTGTTCATCGGTGCTGATCAGCTCAAGGTGGTAGATGCCGTCCGGCAGGTTCAGGTCTTCAAAGTATTCGCTGCTTTCATAATTGTTTTTGATGAAAACGGAGCTGAAGACCACGGCTCCCAATGTGTTGTACATCCTGGCTGCTATGCTTCCGTACATATTGCCCGAAAGCAAAACGCGGAAGCTGCCGGTTGTAGGGTTGGGAAATGCTTTAACGCTGATAGAAGCATCCGTGCCTTCATCCACAAGTTTTCCGGGCGGAGCATAGGGCCCGTTGTAATACACCTTGCTCTGGCAGTCTCCTCTTTTCAGCAATACCCAGAAACAATATTTATCGGTAGCAACATCAGTACCGGAGCTGTTGATGAATTTTTCTTCGGGAACAAAAAACTGGTACACCTGTCCTGCAATTTCCTGCGGAGGGCCGAGCAGTGTATCCAGCGTAACGGCATCAATGCCCACGATCTCATCATAACCCCATTGATAGTTGTGCTCACCGCTTCCGGCATTCATGGAGTTGTCGGGATATACCAGCAGGTTACCGGGCTGTTTCAGTATGATCTTTCGGGCGGAGATGGAATCCGGGTTAGCCGTCACATTCACCACCTGCTCTACAGAATCGGGGCATCCGCCTAATGAATCGCTGTTCATCGCATACACTTTTATTTTAACCTTGCCTGCCGTGTTGTGAAATGTGATCACGGTGTTGGGGTTGCTGCTGTTGCCGATATCCGCTGCATCCCCGGGCGTCGCTGTCCAGAGATAGGTGACACCATTAGCGCCCTGTGGCTGATTGATATTGAAATTTATGTTGGCGGCTCCGCCACAAACGGTGATGGGTAATGAATCAGGAGACAGGGATGTGAAAGAAGGCAATGGCGGTGATGGGTTCACCTTTACCTCGAGCAATGCATGGTTCACGCAAGTGACCACATTGGTATACGTTAATGTGAAATCATAGGCCACCGTAACCGGTGCCAGGGTGATGTTATCCAGCGTTTCATGAATGAGGCTGTCGTTGCCCAAACCCGGAGCGTTGGCGATGCCGGCAATGCTGTCGCGGCTCCAGCTGAAGTTCGTGCCGTTCGTTGCACCAGTGGCGAGGTAATGGAAGAGCACTCCGTCGCAGATGGCGGTATCTGCCGTGCTGCTCATTTCCGGTGTGGGGTTCACCGTCACCTGCAGGTATTGCAGGTTTGTGCAGGTATCAATGGTCAGTGAAAAAATATAGCTAATCGTAATCGGCGCCTGGGTTGTATTGGTCAGTGTCTCATTGATAAAGCTGTTGGTGCCCGAACCGGCAAATGGATTAATGCCATCCACATGCGGCCTGATCCAGCTGAAGGTAGTGCCCGGTGTCGGGCTGCCTGCCTGGTAAACGTAAAGCACATTGTTGCAGAGTGTGGTATCAGTATAGCTGTTCAGCACCGGCGTGGGGTTAATGGTAATGGTAAAAAAGGACAACGGGCCGTCACACAGATAGGCGCTGGCATACACTGCAATAGTATCTACGATTGGAGTGAAGCCTGCATTCATTGCAACAAAGGCGGGAATGTCACCGCTGCCGCTGGTGCCAAAGCCGATGTCCTGTGTGCTCGTCCATGAGAAGGTTGCGCCGGCGACATTACTGCTGAACTGTATGCCGGCAACAGCCACATCGTTACAATAATTCTTATTCGCAACGGCATCCACTTTCGGCGAAGGATTAACAGTGACATGAATCGGCTGCACATAAAAGCAGGTGTCAATGGTAAGTGTGAAAAGGTAAGTAACATCCACCGGCAGGTTGGTGGTATTGGTCAGTGTTTCATTAATCAGGTTGCTATTGCCGGAAGCAGCGGCATTGCTGATGCCAGGTGTCAATGCCCTGGTCCAGCTGAATGTGGTGCCAACCGTTGCGCTCTCGGCCTGGTAAACAAACGGTATGCTGTCGCAAATAGTGAAGGCAGTGTCTGATGATAAGCGCAATACTGGATTTACGGTGACGAAGAGTAAGCTGATGTTTTCGCAGTTTTCATGCGATAGCGTAACGATGTACAAAGTGGTGACAGGGTTGGATGTTGTGTCCTGCAGCGACTCGCTGATGATGATGCTCTCATCCTGGTTAGATTCAGGAATGATGCCCGGCACAGCAGGCCTTTCCCAGGAGAAAGTGGTGTTAGCGGTGGCGGAAGAAAGTGTGGTGGAGAAAACCGCATCGTTGCAAATGGAATAGAAAAGCACGGAGTCGGTGAGTTCCGGTGTGGCTTTCACGGTAACATTCAGCTGCTGATTGGTGGCAGGGCAGCCGCCGGCACCTACCGTGAAAGTGTAGGTTACGGTAATGTTATTCGCTGTGGTATTGTCGAGTGATTCATTGATGAGGTTACTGGTATCAGACGATGCCAGATTACTGATGCCCGGCACAGCGGCTCTGCTCCAGCTGAAGATCGTACCAGGAGTTTCACTCGTGGCGAGATAAACAAAAGGCGCATCATCACAAACGGATTCAGTCAATGAACTGCTTACGGAGGCAGTAGGCGTTACCGTTACCAGCAATGTATCGTAGCTGATACAACTGCCGCCGGTATTCATTTGGAAATTATAACCGACCACGACATCATGATTCGTGGTGTTGTTCAGCGTCTCGCTGATGAAGCTGCCGTTACCGGAAGCCGCGCTGTTGCTGATGCCAGTTACCAATGGCCTTGTCCAGCTGAAGGAAGTGTTGATGTTGGCAGTCGCCTGATAAGTGAATGGAACTCCGTTGCAGACATTTTTGATGGTTGGGCTGGTGAAGTACGGTGTGGGAACGACGGAGATAATAAAGATGGAAACCGGACCGTCACAACCGGCTTTTGTTGCATACACTTTAACGGTGTCTGTAACCGTGACGGTGTCGGCATTCAGTACCACAAAGCCCGGGATATTACCTACGCCGCTGATGCCAAAGCCGATATTGAGGCTGCTGGTCCAGTGAAACTCATCACCGGCAGGATTGCTGCTGAAAGTGATGCCACTGATCGTTTCTCCATTACAGTAGATCTTGTTGGGAACAGCAATCATGAGCGGTGACGGTTCCACGTTGATGGAGAAGTCTGCCTGCGGTTTGGCGCTTTTACAGCCATTGGCCGTCACCACCACCTTGATCGTGGCTGTCTTGGTAATGTTACCGCTGTTCGCAGCTACAAAAGCACCGATATTGCCATTGCCGCTGTTACCAAATCCTACATCCTGTGAGCTCGTCCATTGAAAGGTGGAACCGGTAACATTGCTGGTGAACATCACTCCCGGACTGTTTTCGCCATTGCAATACGTAATGTTGGCAATGGAATCGAGTAAGGGAGTCGGATGTACCATTATTTTAAACTGCATGCCCGGGCCCTGGCAGTCATTCGCAGTTGCATAGACTGTTATGGTAGCGGTATCTGTTTCATTGCCACCATTTGTTGCGGTGTAGGATATATTGTTATTGTCGCCTGATGTGCCGAAGCCGATATTCCGGTCGCTGGTCCAATGAAACGCAGCACCGGCTGTAGCGCTGCTGAACTTGATGATCTTTGCGGCAACGCCATTGCAGTAGGCCGTATCAGCAATCTGATTCACTACGGGCACAGGGTTCACTACCACGGTGATGCTGGCGGAACAGTCGCTGAGATTATTAGCAGTAACCGTATAGGTTTGCGTGGAATCGGGCGTTGCTACCACAGAAGCACCGGTTGTAGCCGATAATCCTGTTGAAGGAGACCAGTCGTAGCCGGTTGCACCAAATGAAGTAACGATCAGCTGCACACCGCTGCTGCTGCCTTCGCAAATGGAAGGCGAGGAAGGAAATACCTGTATCTGGCAGGAGGCATCGAATACAGAGAATGTATCAGCAAGCGCACAATCGTTCTTATCCGTAATAATTACGGCATAGGTGCCTGCCGGCAAATTGCTCAGGTCCTGTGTTACAGCGCCTGTATTCCAGAGAAAATCGTAAGGTTGGGTTCCACCTGAAACCGTTAAAGTGATGGAACCATCTGAACCGCCGGGTGTGGTGGCATTGTTCACGATGCTGCTGATGCTGAGTGCGGAAGGCTCTGTGATGTTAAATGTTTTCTGCCGGGAACAATTGTCATCCGTTACGGTGATGGTGTAAGTGCCGGGTGAGAGGCCGGTCCTGTCTTCTGTTGTTGCGCCGTCATTCCATTCATATGTCACTGTTCCTACTGCTCCTGTGACGGAAACATCAACTGCTCCATCGGCTGCTCCGTTGCAGGTAATATTAGACTTCACACCGCTTACTGACATGGTGCATGCTGCCAGTGCGGTACCGTGCCATCCTGCAATAACCAATAAGAAAAACAACAGCCTGTAGAGCTTCATCAGTAATATTTATTGTTTTTGGTTGTGTTGGAAAGCACAGCGGTATCCAGTTGCGCCTGCAGTTCTTTCAGTAATTCATCCACAAACGGGTTCCACCGGTACGTGCTGTTTTTTGTGGTCAGCAGTTCAACCCGGCTCGCTGATGCAAGGTACCTTGCGCTCCTGATATCACCGATGTTTTCCGGTAATTCAATGCCGGTGAGTTCTTTGTTAGCTCTCAGGTAGGTAGTCAGCAGCGCCGGTGATGCGCCCAGCTCATACACGATGGCTTTGCCCCTTATACTCGTAGCCAGCAGGCAACAGGCCTGGTTTTTTTCGCGGATAAAAAAATCGATGGCGGTAACTTTCGAGTCGAGCTGATTTTTATAGACCGGTTGATTCCTGCTGTCTTTCATGAAATTGATATAACCGATTTCACCAGTTAGCAAACCGAAAAAAATCACGTCGCTGCCGGCATCGTAATCTACCGCCGTTACCTGTCCGCCCATGGGAATTTTGTAGGTGCTGACGGGCTCCAATGCATTGTTGAGTTTTTCAACCGTGAGCACATTATCTTCTGTGGCGATCAGCAGCATCAGATCAGTACTGTCGGCGTCAAGCGCGCTGATCCTGCGCGGCAAGAGCTGATACGAATTGTTGTATTGCACCCTGAGCTTGTCGTTGCTGATAGTTACGGCATGACCATTTCCAAGTGAACAGGCATCAGGCAGGTAGCCGGTCGGGCCACCGTCACTGATTTTATCCATCACGAAATCTTTGTTTTTCTTCTTGCTGTCATTTTTGTAATTACCCAGCACGAGGCTGTAATAGAGTTTGTCGTAGAGTTCATTATTGCGGACATCCGCTTTGTTGCCCGGGTCTTGTTGCAGATTTACGAGATGCCACCAGTAAGAGTAATAATTATAGTTCCATCCATGGTTGATGGAATCCGCATCGGTTGGCCCTTCGCGTATCAACTTCTGATACTCTGATGCGGCGATGCGGCGGTTTTGTTTTAAGGTCTCCTGCAGCAGGCTGTCTGCTTTGTTTTTTAGTATCACCGCTCTGCTTTTCTCGGCGTTGGCGATCTTTGTCTGCTCTTCTGCTACAAGCCTCAGTGAGTCGGCCACTATTTTGGCAGTATCTGCTTTCAGCTTTGCTGCTACGGCTATTTCTTTCTGTGTATCCGCTCTTGTCTTTCTCACCTCTGCAGAATCGAGCGCCACAACGGTCGCCTGCTGAGCGATCTCCGCCCTGTTCCTGGCAGCGTCTGCCTGCAGCCAAAGCCATAAGGCAGTGGCGGAGAAGAGTGCCAGGATGATGATGGCTCCGGCGGCAATGCGGCGCCTGTTACGGGCAGCGCGCTCTTTCGCTTTCTGCAGCGCAATGGCTTCTTCCTCACTCTTAAACAGAAAGGCTTTTGCTTTCGCGAAGTTATTGTCATAACGCTCCGCCCACAGCGCCGTGGGTTGATTCGTCTTATACCACTTCAGACCAATATCGAGCTCCGGGTTGCGCCAGAGGTCTGTTTTTCCCTGTTCATACAATTGTGCCGCTGCCGACAGCCGCAGGTAAACCTCCGCATTCATCGCCTCTTCATCAGTCCATTTTGACAATCGTTCCCACACCCGCATGATGCTCTCATGCGAGATGTCTATGATAGATTTTTCAGTTAGCGGAACATCCGGCGGCGGCATTAAAAAGGTACGTCCCGGTTTTCTGAACACTTCAACAATATCTATTACCTGTTCTGCGCCGGCATTGCTCAGTACACTGAGATCTTCCACGCTCGTCGGCCTGCGCGTGCCGCGCACGTCGGCTGCCTTATCGGTGAGCGCTTTAAACATCAGCTCACAGGTGTGTTGCTGCTTTTCTGTTTTTAATTCGGCAAAGGCCTCTTCCGCATGTTGCGACAGTGCCTTGTCCATGGTACCGATCTGTTCATAATCCGCGATATCAATGGGAACGGCAGGTTGTTTTTTTCTATACCAGTTATCCCATGTACGCATCATGGCATGCTGCAGGATCGGCAACTGGTCAAGATTATTACCGATGTCATTCAGCACGCGCGTAACGAGACGCGGAGCGATTTGCGCACCACTGACGGCAACCGGGCCGGTGATAGCCTCGCGGATTTCTTCGCGCGTCATGCGTGGCACGAGGTATTGACCTGCATTGATGGCTTCAGGCAGACCGCGGAACTGCGCACAGTCGCCGAGGAAATCAGAGCGCATCGTCAGCAGCACATAAACGGGGAAATCCTGCTGTTGCGTGGCAGTCAGCAGGAGATTGACAAAATTCAGTGCATCACTTTTCCCGTCATTGGCTTCAGCTTCATACCGGCTGAAGCGGAAGAGTTCTTCAAACTGATCAATCACCACGAGCAGGTTTTCCGTCGGCGCCAGGTGTGCCTGCCGGTATGCCTGAATCAGTCCGCCGCCGCTGCGCCGCAAGGTGGATTCGATGATCGGCTGATAAGGAATACGTGATGCAGCAACGTCTTCATACAAAACGCTTTCCCGCGCAAGTTCTTTTGACATATTCCCGATAGGATCATTACCCGGCCGGAAAGTGATAACGCGCCAGTTGGTGCCCACAGACAGAAACCCGCTGTAAACGGCCGGCAATAAACCCGACTTGACCAGGGATGATTTGCCGCTGCCGGAAGAGCCGATGACAGCCAGGAAGCGGCTTGCTGCAAACTTCTTCAGCAAATCATTTATTTCATTGCTTCTTCCAAAAAAGAGATAGTCCTCGTTTTCCTCAAACGCGCGTAACCCGACAAATGGATTTTTCATTTTGGTGCTGTCAGCCATCAAATGCCGTGGTTATTTGAGTTTTGCCTTGAAGTCGTTAAACAGATCAGGATTAAATCCGGCCAGTCCATTCACTACGGTAAGCTCATGAGAGCGGAATCTTTCTTTCTGTGGTGATGAAGGGCCGGCGAGGTAGGCGATGCCGGCAAGCAAAGGTTTAGTGCGGCCGAGTGCCGGAATGCGTAACATATCGCGTGTCATGCTGCGCAGCCAGAGCTCATTGGCATTGCCATAGTAAACAAGAATGGCATCACAGGTGCGCAGGTTTTCTTCGTGCTCTTTTCTCAGGTCGGCTTCAGCTCCTTCAAAAACCGGCAATATCACCTCAAAGCCGCTGTCGAACAGGAAATCTTCTATCACTTTCGTATCATTCAAATCACGCTGATCGCAGATGAAGTAGACCATTCTTGGGCCGGTATCAGCGGCATCCGATGCTGCAGCCGTTGTGTTATTATTAGCCTGCTGCCGTTTCTCTTCTTCCTCCGCTTTACGGCGTGCTTCTTCCATCACCTTTTCCTTCTCTTCTTTCTCTTTAGCCTCCTTTTTACGAATCGTATCGAAGATGGCAAACTTGAATTCTTCAATAGTGCCTTCGAGCAGGTCAGAACCGCTTTGCAATACTTCGTGGTGTCGCAACTGATCAAGAAAAGCTATCTGCCTTGCATCCTCTGCCACCATGTTAGGTGGTATCCAGATCAAACGGCTTAATCCGTGCTCTGCACTCTGTCTGGCGGCAATTTCATTTTGAATAGCGAGAATGGATTGTTCCGATCCTTCCGGCACCAGCCCGTAAGAAGCACCGACGACATGGATAGAAAGCGTGCATTCCTTCATAAAGCTTTCCACTTCCTCTTTCATCAATGCTGCTACGGGTGTCAGGTGCTTGTTCGGCAGTACTGTAAAGCCGGTATCTTCGAGTTCCCGCTTCAGATTTTCATGGTATTCCTTCAGATCATAAGAAGTATCAGCGAGGTAGATTTTCTTGCCGGTATTTACTTTTCCGGGATCATAGGTTATTGCGGCGGAGGCATGCTGTCCGTTTCCATTCGACTTAGACGGATCATAGCCGTCGAGTGCCATGATGAGTTTAGCGATGTCCTGTGCCACATCATTGGCCTTTGCCCAATAAGCCTGCTGCATCTCCTGCCCGTACATTTTGTCGAACTCCGTAAACTTGCCTGATGCGGAATCTATTTTATAGAATTCATATCCTAATATTTCGCGGATCTTTTCAGGTTGTTCATCGCGCTTGACGGGTGTCTTAATTATTTTGAAGATACGTGCCTTGTTCTCTACACTGATACCTCCGTTTTCGTTGGCAGCTTTGAAAAACTCTTCCACCTCCTTGGTGCACCACGACGATTTCAGATATCTTGGTGTGATGACAGACACCAGCACTTTCAGCTTGGGAAACTGTGCAACGATCTCAGGTGCAAAGAAGTCGTTGCCCTGCAACCTTGCATCACGCCAGATGACAGGCTTGACACCGGTGATCTGGAAAACTCGGTTTTGCAGGTACTCATGCAGCTCTGAAATCCAGCCCTTCATGCCTTCCGTCATCGGCACATCGTCCACATGAGCGTAGCTGATAAATACGTCCTTTTCGAAATTCATTGAACGGCGCTTTTTAAGGGAATGTCGTCTGGTATCAACTCAAACGGATTTCCAAGATAGCAATAATATTTTTATCAACATTTTTGGAAGTATAAAACCGGTGATTTCAGGCAGGGTATTTCGAATGGATGATCTTCGTAAAACGCTTGTCCAGCAATAACTTTAGATGATTGGAGCCATTTCGGAGCTGCTCATTCCGGTGGTTGAGCTGGGATCATTTCTATCCGGAATATTTATAAAAATGTTGATAACTGATGTAGGGTGGAAAAACGGGGTTTTATCACTTTTCACGGCTTATTGGCAGGTTAAATGAGCCATCATCCTGAATATTCAGGGCATCCGGCAAGATTTATAGTTGTATAGTTTCATCCACATAGAAGCTATATCAAAAATAACCGGAGTCATCCTGTTCGGATTGACCGGGATCAGTATCACTTACATGCATTGACAGATGCCGGAATAAATGCGGTATGACAGCATTGATTGCCTGTTTTGAGATATCTTCTACTATTCAGCAAAAGAAAACACGACAGCAGAATCAGCCCTGCGCTGTTTTGTATTGTTTTCCTGAAAAAATGGAAATGAAACATGCGCAACGAATAAATAGTATAAGATGCCTTGCCGTTGTCAGCGCAATTCATTTTGTATTACATGCAGTACGTTGCCTGAAATCAACTGCTTGTCGAAGGATAAATGCAAAGGAGGATTTTCTTTTTACATTGTCGCACATTTGTGCAGAACAGAACTTGCATGCCTGCAAATCATTTCAATTCTTATCCTGCTATGAAAATAGTTACCACCTTCCTGTTGCTGATTGTTGCGCAGCCCTTGTTTTCGCAGCCAACCTTTCCGCGTAACGGCGTAAAAGATGAACGTGAAAAACTGTATGCGTTTACCCACGCCAACATTTACACCGACTATCAGACGTTGGTGGCAGACGCTACGATGATAATCCGTGATGGAAAAATTGAAGCAGTCGGACTGAATCTGCCGGTTCCGAAAGGAGCAATAGTGCAGGATATGCAGGGAAAATTTATCTACCCTTCCTTCATTGATATCTATTCGGATTATGGCATGCCTGCAGTAGTGAGGTCGCAGGATCAGGGTCCGAGAGGGCCACAGTTTCTGACGAATAAAGGCGGTGCATATAGCTGGAATCAGGCCGTGCATCCGGAAGTACAGGGCAGCAGCTTATTTGAAGTGAAAGCCGATCAGGCTAAAGATCTCCGCGAGCTGGGATTTGGTACCGTGTCATCCCATCAGAAAGATGGCATCATGCGTGGCACAGGAGCCGTAGTGTTACTGGGAGAAGAAAAAAGCAATGAGATGCTACTGAAGGATCAGGCGGCAGCTTATTACTCCTTCAACAAAGGTGTTTCTACGCAGGATTATCCTTCCTCGCTGATGGGCAGTATCGCTTTGCTGCGGCAGACGTATTATGATGCGCAATGGTATAAATCAACAAATGGCAAGGCAGAGGCGAATATCTCGCTGGATGCGCTGAACAAAGAGTTGCAGCTGCCGCAGGTTTTCGAAGTGGGCGATGTGTATTCTGTCTTACGTGCCGACAAAATCGGTGATGAGTTCGGCATCCGGTACATCATAAAAGGAGCCGGCGATGAATATCAGCGTATTGATGATATGAAAGCAACCGGTGATGCATTTATTCTTCCGCTGAATTTTCCGCTTGCATTGGATGTCGAAGATCCTTATGATGCGGAACAGGTTCCCTTGTCGCAGCTGATGCATTGGGAAATGGCACCGTCCAATCCGGCTGCCATGGAAAAGGCAGGCATCACGTTTGCCCTTACGTCTGCTTCACTCAAATCAAAAAATGATTTCTGGAAAAACCTGCGGGCTGCCATTGACTACGGCATGAGTCCCGCTGCTGCTTTAAAGGCGCTCACCTACACACCGGCGTCCCTGGTGGGAGTGCTCGATCAGGTTGGCACACTGGAAAAAGGCAAGGTGGCTAACTTCATCATCTGTTCTTCCGACATCTTCAATGAAAAAAACATCATTTATCAGAATTGGGTAAAAGGGTCTCCTTATGTGGTAAACAGTTATAACCTGCAGGATCTGCGCGGCACCTATACGCTGACTGCCGGCACACTTGCCAGCTTAAACCTGGTGGTGGAAGGAACAGCCAATGCACCGGAAGCGTCGGTCAGGCTGAATGAAAAGGAAAAGCTGAAAACAAGCATGAGCATGAAAGATGATCTTGTAACCATTTCATTCCGTTATCCTGCCGACAGCAGTAAAGAGATGTATCGACTCAGCGGCTACCGGAAAGATAAAGATCTGGCAGGCAGCGGGCAGGACCCCAATGGCAACTGGATCAGCTGGACAGCGAATCTTACTGCACCCTACCGTGAAAAAGCCGATACCTCGAAACAAAAGGAAAAACCTGAAGCAGAAGGAGCTGTTTTATATCCTTTTGTCGGATATGGAAATGCCACGCTGCCGAAGCAGGAAAGTTTTCTGTTCAGGAATGCAACGGTATGGACCAATGAAAGTGAAGGTATTTTAAGTAATACGGATGTTTTTATTTCCGGTGGAAAGATTCAGAAGATCGGGAAGAACCTGCCGGTACCGCAAGGCGATGTGAAGGTATATGATGCCACCGGAAAATTCCTGACATCGGGCATTATAGATGAGCATTCGCATATCGCCGCGGCACAGGGACTGAATGAAGGAACACAATCGGTTACCTCGGAAGTGAGAGTGGCCGATATCATTTATCCGGGCGACATCAACATCTACCGGCAGCTTTCCGGAGGCGTCACCGCTGCGCAGGTTTTGCACGGTTCGGCAAATTCCATTGGAGGGCAGACGCAACTGATCAAACTGCGGTGGGGTTATTCACCGGAAGCCATGAAATTCGAAGGCTGGCCGGGCTTCATCAAATTTGCATTGGGTGAAAATGTGAAGCAATCCAATTGGGGCGACATGAATACGAGCCGTTTTCCGCAAACGAGGATGGGTGTGGAGCAAACCATGTATGATGCGTTCATCAGGGCCAAAGATTATAAAGCAGCATGGGCAGCTTACAATGCGATTCCTGCAAAGCAGAAGGCATCAGCCGTGGCGCCGCGCCGCGATCTTGAGCTGGATGCATTGGTGGAGATTCTCGATGGAAAAAGATTCATCACCTGTCATTCCTATGTGCAGTCGGAAATAAATATGCTGATGCATGTCGGAGATTCGATGGGCTTCAGGGTAAATACCTTCACTCATATTCTTGAGGGTTATAAGGTAGCGGATAAGATGAAGGCAAGGAATATCAATGCATCCAACTTCTCCGACTGGTGGGCATATAAATATGAAGTGTATGATGCCATTCCCTATAACTCCGCCCTGCTTACCGGCGTGGGTGTGGTTACAGCCGTCAATTCCGATGATGCTGAAATGGCGCGCAGGCTGAACCAGGAAGCGGCAAAGAGCATCAAATACGGCGGATTGAGTGAAGAAGAAGCCTGGAAGTTATGCACGCTCAACCCTGCAAAGATGCTGCATGTGGATGACAGGGTCGGCAGCATTAAAGCCGGCAAAGATGCTGACGTAGTGTTATGGAATAATGATCCGCTTTCCATTTACGCCTCGCCGGAGATGACACTGGTGGATGGTATTTGTTTTTTCAGCCTGGAAAAGGACGCACAACATCAGCAGCAGATGCAGCAGGAACGCATGCGACTGATTAATAAGATGCTGCAGGCGAAAAAGAACGGTGCACCGACTGAAAAAATAAAAATTGAATTCAACCGGGAATGGGATTGCGATTCGATGACTGATGGAACGGACGTCGGGCAGTAGTAAAATGCCTGCTCACCGTTTGTACATTTTCAATGATCCGTTATCTCTACTTTTTTCTTACCATAAAATGCTGACCTTTTAACCATGAAATATTTTGCTATCACCATCGCGCTGCTATTTTCATTTTCAGTAAGATCCACTGCGCAGCGTATTGCGCCTGTTGCAGCACAGTCCACACCTGTTTTAATTACCGGTGCAACCATTCATACCGGCAACGGACAGGTGATTGAAAGGGGAGCCATTGGCTTTTCCGGTGGTATCATTACCTATGTCGGCACAGCTGCCAATGCACCTGTTGCAGGCGCAACAGTGATTGATGCAACCGGCAAACAAGTATATCCCGGTTTGATCGCGCCTTGCACCAACATTGGGTTGAATGAGATTGAGGCAGCACGCGCCACGAATGATTATGCGGAGGTGGGCGACTATAATCCCGGCACACGCAGCCTTATTGCTTACAACACCGATTCAAAAGTGATCCCGACGGTGCGCTCCAACGGTATCTTGCTGGCACAGGTGGCGCCGCAAGGTAGTATCATATCGGGCGCCTCTTCCATCATGCAGCTCGATGCGTGGAACTGGGAAGACGCGCAGTATAAAGCCGATGATGGCATTCATCTCAACTGGCCTTCATGGTTCCGGTTTGATTTCAACGATAACGGCGCAGCCGTAACCACCAGCGATGACTATGAAAAGCAGGTGCAGCAGATACGCAGCTATTTCTCCCAGGCGCAACAATACAATCTGCAGCCTGCACATGCCGAGCGCAACATCAACTTTGAGGCGATGAAAGGTGTGTTCGACAAATCCAAAACCGTATTTATCCATACTAATTACGTGCGCGAAATCATGAATGCCGTGGAGTTTGCCAAGGACTTCGGAATAAAAATGGTATTGGTGGGAGGCAGTGACGCATACAAATGTGCTCCCTTGCTGAAAGAGAGTGGTGTGGCTGTGATTTTAGGCGACGCACATTCACTGCCCGATGGCGATGATACAAAAGTGGATGTGCCTTATCATACCGCAGCCATGTTGCAACAGGCCGGTGTGCTGTATTGCCTCAGCACCGGCGGATACTGGCAGCAACGCAACCTGCCTTTCATCGCAGGCACTACTGCGGCGCACGGTGTGAGTAAAGAGGATGCGCTGAAATCAGTGACCGCCAATACGGCAAAAATTCTCGGCATTGAAAACAGAACTGGTACGCTGGAAACAGGGAAAGATGCAAACATTATCATCTCCACCGGAGATGTGCTGGATATGCGCAGCAGCAATATCGAACGTGCATTTATTCAGGGCCGCGACATCAATCTCGACAATTCGCAAAAACAGTTGTACCAGGTTTATAAGCAGAAATATGGTTTGAAATAAAACCTGAGAAGTACCTGTCCGCAACAGCAGCGTCTATTGCAAAGTTATTTTCCGGTGCAGCATGATGTCACCGGCCTTCAGTTCAACAAGGTAATTACCCTTTGGCGCATAGCTGAAGTCAAATGCTTGCTGCAACCGTCCATCAGAAAGATCTGATTGTTTATCATACACCAGTCTTCCATACATATCCTGTATGATGATCCGGATTTCTCCGGCGGCTGTTGGCAGATATACATCCATCATAAATACACCGGCCGATGGATTGGGTGCAACGCTGAACAGGTATACGTCATTGCAGTCTCCGGTGCCTGTATTGATTAACACTATGGTTGATTGCGAAGTGTCGCCGGTGCATCCATAGCTATCGGTGTAGGAATATGAAACAGTATATGGACCACCGGCTCCCGCTGCAGCCGGATCAAACATATTGCCGGAAACGCCGATACCGGAAAATGTTCCTCCGGCGGGATTGCCTGTTAGCAGCAAAGGAGCATCATTCAAAAAGACCGTATCAGGCAAACCCGCAAAAGTTACGGAAGGCGGCAGGTGCACAGCTACCGGCACCGACAGCAAGGTATCGCAAACGGTATTCACTGCTGTGGCTGTGAGCGTGAATGTGACGCTGGTAAGCGGAGCAATAGTCACCACGTCGCCTGTGCCGTCCGCCGGAACCATTGATGGCAGAACCGGCTGCCACTGATAGCTGTAGTTTCCCCATCCTGTGTTTTGAGCAGTTAACATAATCGTATCACCGAGGCAGATACTGTTGTTGTCAGCAGCAGCAATAATCTGCGGCAGATATACGATGGCATTAACCGGTGTACGTTCACTGGCGCAACCTACCTGCTGATAATGGATGATACCATTCCATTTTACAGGATGCACTTCAGCACCAAATGGGTAAGTGATGGCAATGCCTTCCTTCACTTCCAGCATATCATCAGCAGCAAACACACTTCCTTCCAGTGTGCCCAGTGTATAATTTATGTTGTTTGTTTTTGATGTGATATAAAATGAATAGGTGTTTCCTGCCGGTATCATCAGGTTCAGCGGCAGTGGATAAGGCGTGGGAATACCGACGCCCATGCCAGCCACAGCATTGGCAACGCCTGAAAAATGCCATGCCGAAGGATCGTTTTCATATCCTGCATACGATCCTTTTTTATAGTATAATTCTATATCAGCGGACTGTCCGGTGCTCATATGTCCATCGAATCCGGTGATCATTATATTCTCAATAGCTGTGATACTAAACATATTTCCATCAGTAATATTTCCGCCAATGAATGTGGTAGGCAATGGCGCTGCCGGTGGCGGGCCTTCTTCCGCCCAGAATATGGTTGGCTGTGCAATGGAAGGCGTAGTAAATGATTCACCTTGACCCAGGTAATTGCCTCCTGCTGCTGCATCGTACCAGCAGATGCTGCCACCTGAACCTTGGGCCACGAGTACCACCTTCCCGGCGCCGCACCGGTGAACCGAATCGCCGGAAGGCGGTGGCGGAACAGGCAGCACCTGCAAGGCGGCTTCTTCTGTATACGAAGTGCTGCTGCAGGAAACTTCAGCAATAAAATACGATGAAGTATCGAGCAGGGAAATAGCATACTCAGCACCTGTAACACCGGTTGCTGTATACGGCCCGCCGCTATTGAATGATTGTAACCATTGTATGGTGGCGCCTGAAGTATAACCTTCCAGCTGCAGGGTGTCGCTGCCCTCTTCGCAAAATGCATTAAAGGCAGGGCTGATTTCACCGGGCACCGGCTTATTGATCAGCTTGAGCTGAACAGCAGCAGTGCCGGCACATTGCGTTGCGGTATCGAGCACTGTCACCGTATAGATCGTTGTACCTGCCGGCGTGGCAATAGGATCTGATACATTGGGGTTATTCAGTGTGCCGGCAGGCAGCCAGCTGTAGGCATACTCATTGGGCGAAAAGCGCCATGCATCGGCAGCGGCCGTCCACGTTGCATTGGCATTTCTTCCGGGCACCACTGCAGCAAGCGTGCCGTTGGCATTTTCAATGCCCATGGTATGATTCAACCAGAAGCCGGATGGATTGCCGGGCATGGAAGTGGTATGAATTTCAATCAGGTTACTGCCTTCATACAGTTGCACCTGTGCGGTGACCGGATCGCTGCTGCCGCTATTGGAAAAATGAGGCACCCCGTCAAAGCGCACTACCAGTTTACGGTGCGGTGCAGTGCCTGTGGTGAAATAAGATACGGAACCGCCCAGCTGCGGCGAGAGATCTTCCCAGGCAAAAGCTATGAGATTATTAGGTGAGATTATCTCCGGTAATTTCTGTCCGGCACAACATCCATCCGCAGCAGCGGGATCAAAGGTGATAAAGCCATTGGAGCCAATTTCAAAATGATCGTAGTAATTCCC
The DNA here is from genome assembly GCA_019694975.1 of Chitinophagales bacterium. Taxonomy (NCBI): domain Bacteria; kingdom Pseudomonadati; phylum Bacteroidota; class Chitinophagia; order Chitinophagales; species Chitinophagales bacterium. The sequence goes on along the minus strand of JAIBAY010000001.1, from coordinate 816,198 downwards.
GAAAAATTTAAAAGTGAAGCCAATAGGCAGCGGGCTGCTCAACTCGTCTTCCTGCAATAAGACCGTGTCGCCTGCTCCTGTTTCAGGGCTGAAAGTAATTTCATCAACAGCATAATTGAGCAACGGTGTTGCAGTAGCAAATAGTTGTGCGGAGGTACCCGCACAGATGGAATCTGCTGAGGAAATAACGCTGACGGAAGGTGTGTTGGCTACTACCACGGTTACGGTGGTTTCATTCTGACAGATACTGTCTGATGCCCAAACTGTGTATGTGGTTGTTACAAGCGGTGTGGCATTCACCTGCATGCCTGTGGTGACAGATAATCCTGTGGAAGGCGACCATGCATAATACAGGAAGCCCTGCGATGCATTGATCTCCACCTGTTGGCCGCTGTTACCGCAAATAGACGCGTTGGCAGGTGTTGTGACAACTGATAGTGGAGGAGGAACGCTGACCACAGCCGTAACCGGCACACGGGGAGTTTCACATTGGTTGGTATAATTAAGCAGCCAGTCATAGAAATAGAAATAATAGTTGGGCCCGAGGTTGCTGGTGTATAGGGAGAGCACGTTGGGAATATCATAGGGAAAATTTACGCCGGACTGATTACTCCACAAAGGAACGCTGCCATCGAGCAAGGTGAGCTGAAAGCCATTGCCGGGTTCCAGGTTGAAATTTAATTCGATGTAAACCTTCTGATTAACCTGCGATGCAATCACCTGGAATGTATCCGTTTTCAAGGGAATAAAATTCTTATCCCTCAGTTGTATGATTACCAGCCCTTCTTCGGAAGGATAGACGTGAACACCGGTAAGTTTACAGGCATGCAGCGTATTGAAAACAAGGTAGTCGCTCTCATAAGCATCGGATCCGCTGCCTGTCAGGTTATCTTTCATGCCCACACTGTCGATGTAAGTTGTACCGGATGCTCCGGATGCATAAAATGTGGAGGTACCCGTTACTGCGGGTGAAAACTTAAACGGAAAGGTGCTGCTGAAGAGCGGCGAAACAGATGTTGCGGTGGCAAACCATGCTACCGTGGTAGCATTGGAGAGCACCTGCAGTTCGGCTGTGCCCGGGCCGCATAATGAGTCATTAGTTACCGAAAGGATTTTTACTTCGCCCACGTTAATCTTTATCTCATTGGAATAGGAAAACTGTCCGCTTTCTATGCACGCAACCTTTGCCCGGTAGTAAGCGGAAGTAAACAATGGCGCTGTTGTGTAGTTGCTGTTCGTGGCTCCGCTGATGGTATTCCATGCAGCGCCGTCAGCGGAGGAATCCCATGTTATGCCGATGCCTGAAGCAACACTATAACCGCTAAGGTTCAATTCACTGGTGTTTCCTTCCGCACAGATGGAAGAGGGGAATGCGGTGAGGTTGCCGGCCACCGGAGTACCCGTGCAGGGTGGCGCCGGATTGATGGTGATGATATAGTCTTCCGTTTCACCACTGGTAAATGTTTCGCAGGCATGATTCTCGTAAAGTAATGTCTGCAGCACTCCGCGCACACGCAACCGCCGCTCACCGATAAAGGCGGTGTTGTTGGGTATAATGATGGTGCCGGTAAACAGTGTATTCGAATAGAATGGTGAAGTGTAAACAAATTCGCCTGCGTCATCAAAATCCTCATCGTTGTTATAATCAATCCAGATGCCGATGCCGTCAGCATTGTTTGACTTCACCGACAGGCTGAATGAACCGCCAAGCACTACAGCGGTGGTGGTATTGCCGATGGCTGGATATAAGATGTAATTTTCAGGGTTACCGTTACAGCCGCTGCCTGAATTAATGAGGGTGTTGAAAGTGAACTTGTTGATATACGCACCCGTGTTGCAACTGTTTGTATAAGCGGGAATGCAATATTGCGCCGTTGCATGCCGCAGAAAACCGGGCAACAGAAAAAGAATAACAAGTATCGCAATGGCTTTTTTGTGTGGCATTTTTACAACTGACACCTGGTGTACAGCTGTTTATCAAATCATACAGGGCAGCCGCCACCAAAATGAAAAAGGAACGTAAATTTACTTCAAAAAAGGAGAAATAACGGGCATACAGGTAAACAGACTGCGCATGCTGCCTGTGGCATGATGTACCTGCCATGCAGGCTTGCAAGGCAATGTGAGCATTTGCTGATACAGGGTGATTCACCGGTCTTTTATCACAACCACATTTTTACCCAATGTTTTAAACCGTACACCGTTTTCCTGTACAACCGTGAGGGTAAGATATCCGGTTTTGCTGGTTTTAATGTCCCGCACAATCCCTGATTTTCCTTTATGTGTACCAGCAACTACCCTGCAGTAGTTCCCGTCTTTTAGATCAGCAGTTGCCATGGCTATGCTTTTTTGTATACAGCCCTCATTGGATAATATTCATATTGGTTCAATCCATTGGCAGGGTCGTTTGCGATAATCTGCAGCAGGTGCTGTTCATTGTCCACCGAAACCACACCTGCGCCATACCCGCCATTCGGATCCATGACAGGGCCAAATACAATGGCAATATTTTCATTGAGCAGTCCGTTCCAATAGACAACGTGTTTTTGCATGATCGCTTTTTCATCGGCCGTCATATCCATCATAAATGTGGTGCGCGGCGGATTAAGTTTCAGGAAAAAATGTTGTTTGTCCATTTTGCTGAATGGTTGAGTTTTTTATCATTGTCTTTTGAGCGTTCAGCATGCCGTTTTATGAATATAGGTTTTGAAATAGAAGGTTGTTACCCTTTGATGAAGCATCACTGCGTCTCAACAATCTTGTTAAGCACCAATAAAAAACAGATTCGGACGGGTGTTAAATGCTTTATTTCATCACTAAGGTTTATGACAGCAAAGTCCGCTTTCAATTTATTGTCTGCTGCCTAACCAAACATTCCCTTTTAAAATTACAAAACAATCCAGCATATCACCTGTTGATTCATTTGATTTTTTTGCTATGTCGCTATTGTTGGAGGGTTCATCCAAACCCGGTTCGCCTTTTTCTTCCTTTGCATATATGTCTTCGTCTAGATGCAATTCCCAATAATAATTTTTCAATCTAGCATGCAACTTTCCATACTGCGTTGTGTTCAGTGGTTCCGCTTTCGCTGATTTCCTGAATGTGTTGTTATAAAAATCAACCAGGTCGCCCATGGCACAGACTACCTGAGACTTTGAAAACCTTGGTTCAAAAAGCCAAAGTTTTAGATAGTAAGGTTGCCCTGTTTTATCAAGTTTGTTTTTCCAACTGTCATAGATGTCAAGTAATGCGGAGAGCATCAGGATTTTAGTCTTTCCCTTAGGAGACGGGATTTTACTGTTCGTGACAGAAATATCACAAAACGGATGAATCATAATTTTTACATACAAGCGCTTGTACTCGTTTAACAAATCGAGGTCGGGATGCAGATAAGCATTGCGCCAGGACTCAATTTGTCGGTGTATTTTCTTGTGTCCGCGAATTTTCTTTTGCATCACTGTCAATAAATATGCTTTGCATTTTTTTGTTTGCCTTTCCCTGTGCTACCACGTTTCATAATGAGGTATTTCCACAAAATCCAAATGGTGAAAATCCCGGGTATAACACATACAATATACGTTTAAATGGAATTAGCATCAAGCGTTGATTTCAGGAATTAAAACAGACGTGAAAGAGAAATATCATGCCGCAACAGAGCTCCACCAATTGCTTGTATAAAGTGCCGGTGAATAAAAACAATTTTTAATGAACCCGGGTATCATGCATCAAGAAGCTGCGTTCAGCTGATCTCTCCGCAGCAGTTGCTGATTCCCGTCAGGGGAATTTTGAAATATGCTCAGTGGACATTGAAAGAGAGTTGCACGCGGTAATCAGTCGTAAGTGTATAAACCTTTATCTTGCAACCTCAATTTACCAACTATCCGGGTAACACCTACATGTCGTTAATTCAAAAAGCAGAGCATCAGCAGGAAAAGGCAGTATTGATTGGTCTTCTTTACCAGGGACAAAAGGAAGAACAGCTCACAGAGTATCTCGATGAACTGGCTTTCCTGGCAGAAACCGCCGGAGCCATCACATTAAAGCGCTTCACGCAAAGATTACCTGCACCGCATCCGCGTACATTTATCGGCGAAGGCAAGCTGGAGGAGATCCGGCAATATGTGTCGGAAAAGCAGGTGGATCTTGCCATCTTCGATGATGACCTCACCGGCAAGCAGATCTTTAATATTGAAAAGGAGCTGAAGATCAAAATACTCGACCGCAGCAACCTGATACTCGACATTTTTGCCAGCAGGGCACGCACCGCGCAGGCCCGCGCGCAGGTGGAGCTGGCACAATTACAATATTTATTGCCAAGGTTGAAGGGATTGTGGACACACCTCGAAAGGCAACGTGGCGGTATCGGTATGCGCGGCCCGGGTGAAAAAGAAATTGAAACTGACCGCCGTATTGTAAAACAGGAAATCTCTTTGCTGAAAAAGGAACTGGAGAAAATTGATCTGCAAAGCCGCACGCAACGGAAGTCGCGCGGTGAGTTGATCCGCGTGGCCCTCGTGGGTTACACCAATGTGGGTAAATCAACCTTGATGAATGTGCTCAGCAAATCGGAAGTGTTTGCAGAGAATAAACTTTTTGCAACACTTGATACCACAACGCGTAAGGTGGTGATGGACAGGATGCCTTTCCTGTTAAGTGATACCGTCGGCTTCATCAGGAAACTGCCGCATCACCTGGTGGAAAGCTTTAAGTCAACATTGGATGAGGTGCGCGAATCAGATATCCTGTTACACGTGGTGGATATTTCGCATCCGCAGTTTGAAGAACAGATTCGGGTAGTGAATGAAACGTTGGCGGAATTGGGTGCGCTGGAGAAAGCCACATTGCTGGTGTTTAACAAAATGGATGTTTATGAGGAAAAGCAATTTGATGAATTACTGCCACCTGAAGTGAAAGAAGAGTTACTTCGCAATTTAAAGCAAAGCTGGTCGAAGCAAACGAATGGCAATGCGATTTTTATTTCGGCTGCACAAAAGCAAAACATTGATGCGCTTCGAACTAAGATATATGATTTGGTGAAGCAGCTTTACATGGAGCGTTATCCTTATAAAACCGCTTTCTTCTGATGTTGCGGGAGAACAGCTTGCGTGAAGTGATCTTTTATTGATTTTTACTGACTGCTTTATTAAAACATAATTTTGAAGTTGTTTTCGCTACTGCCATAAAAACTGCATGATGAAGAAAAATATTTACCATTTGATTTTCCTCACTGCCTTGTCATTTTGCCTGCAGGGTATTGCCACCGCTGCGACACATATCATTACCGCCGCTGATTTCCAGTTTTCGCCTGACACGATGACGGTTGCAAGTGGTGATACCATCACCTGGCAGTGGGAATCCGGCATACATACCACTACGGCGAATGGCATTCCGGATGGTGCACAGCAATGGAATGCATTGCTCGACAGCGCCCATACGAGTTTCAGCTATGTGGTGAACAAAGCAGGCACCTATCATTATATCAGTATACCTGATCTGCCTTCGATGGCAGGACAGTTTACGTTGCCCGGCCCCGCCGGTATTTCCCCTGTATTACAGTTGCCATTTAGTTTTGAGCTCCGCGGAAACCTGGTGCACGATAAGGTGGTCATTTCCTGCATGTCGCAGATCAATGCCGGAGCAGTAGTTTCTTTATATGATCAATCGGGAAAAAGGGTGCAGGTGTTTTCCGGCCTGTTAGTGTCCACTGGCAAACATGAATTTGCGTTAGATTTTAATGGCGTATTACCTGCCAGCATGTATTACCTGGTAATGGAAATGGAAAATGCCGCTTTGGCCAGGAAGTTAGTCATTCAATGAGCAAGCGCTGCTGCGACGGCACCATGCAAACTGGATAATAAGTGTAGTTTATTTTCCGGGGTTACTGGATTTCACTTTATTGCTGCCCATTTCCGCCAGTCATCCGCTACGGTATCCCAGTTGAATCTGTCATAATCGATTTGTCCTGTTTCCGTCAAAGGGAAATAATTGTGTTCAAGGCCGATGTATGCCTTGAAAGTAAAATTATTTTTCCCTTGTCGAATGGCTTCCACCCGTAAGTAATCATTAAAAGGCAATGCAATATCTTTTGTTCCGTAACAAACCAGCACGGGAATCTTCAGTTGCATCAAATAGTTAATGGGCGGATAAGAGAAGTCATAGGTTGCTTTATACGTATCACCATGTGTAGCATCTAAGTTGTCCTTATCCGTCACAACCTGTTGCCAGTATGCAAAATTACTTTCTGCATAGCGCGTGCTGTCAGTGTCCGTTTCAGTGGTCCGGCTTTGATTGATGATTGACTGCATTCTGCCTAACGGGTTTCCGCTTGCGTAAATCAGGTGTGTCACTTTTTTGTTTTTCAATGCAAGTTTCGCAGCGATTGTACTTCCCTCCGAATGGCCTGCGACAACTAATTTTTTATGGTCAATAAAATCCTGTTTCAGCAGGTAGTCAATTACAGCACTATTTCTGTCAACATAATAATCGAGGTGATTTCTGTCGCTGTACGCTGCGGGAAATCTTCCGGTAGTCGAGTCCCTATAAGTCATATCACTGTTAAGTGTTCTGACATCAGCAATAAGCGGAATGTAAGGTTTGCTGATAATGGCAAGGTGATATTCTGCAACTAAACTGTCTGTGTAGAATGGGTAAACGCCATATACTCCCTGAGCACTCAGCTTAATCAATGGTTGCGGCAGACTGCCCTGGCAGAAAAGAAAAAGCGGTTTCCTTACATTTTCTTCACCCTTTTCTGATTTTATCAGTATGTCAACAGTATCGGTCCTGAATACCATCTGCAGATGCCGGAAGCCATAGTCTTCCGGTTTTTTATTTTGGCCGGAAAGCTGTCCTGCCAGCAGCATAAGCAATACGCAAATTTTGTTTTTCATACGAAGGTTACTGGCGCTGCATCGCTGCTGCAAAAGTCAGGTGTTGTTCAGCAAAAAATGAAGGAAGCGAAGAAAGGTATTTATCCTGCAGCAATCTTATAACGCAAGGCAAAATGAAAGTAAGTTGCTGCTGTGACTTTTGCGCCATTAATAAGCGACTTGTGCAGCGGGTAAACAAAGCGGAAGGGAAGAAATCAGCACTGATTGGTAGCGGCATCACGTTTTGCATTTGTATCATGGCGTGAAATATCAATCACCAGGGCATCACGACAATGTAACACAGCAACAAAAAAGGTTACGAATCTACTGCTGAAATAATGCTGTTCACTATTGTTAACGGATCAGCATTCAATGGTTATGGATCATTCCATTTTTTGTTTCATTGCTTCTTACATAAAAATATGATGTCTTCCCTGCAACATCATCGAAGGTGACTACCTGTTTATCCCTGTGGCATGCAAAGTAGCTGAGGAGGCCAAAATCTCCGGAACACATGGCCGTATGTGCCAATAAAATTCCGGTAATGATTAATGTCCAGGGTTCACCTGCAACGCAGAGCAACAGGCTAAACATAGCCGTGATGGCTACAAATGGAGCAAGTGCTACCACTTCAAATTCTTTTTTATCCGCGACAAATTTATCGGCCAGGGCCATGAAGTAAAATTTTTTCAGGTTAGCTGCATACGAAGTATTGACGGCTCCCTGCGATTTATAAGCCAAAACATGAATGTATTCGTGCAGGGGTACTAAGGCAAAAGCAATGGCAATGCCATAAGAGAAATCAGTCAGCCGGTCACCTACATTGTAACCGGCCAGGTTATAGCCGTCAAGAATGAAATATCCGGTAAGTACCAGCAGCAGCAGATTACACAGGTAATAAATTACGGAGTACATCGTACGTTTACGGATGTAAGTCTGAATAAACGGAACGAGTTCATGATGTGCCAGTTGCTCCAGCAGCACATAATTGTTTTCCGCTAATTCACCGGGTTTTATTTTCATTGCACGGTATGAAATTTCGTTGCAGCTTTAATACCTGATTCCCGTGAGGGCATTATTTATTTATCGCGACAGCAGGATCACCAGCTTATTCAGCTTTGCACTGTTCTCTGCATTTTGCAGGGTGCTCAGTACATTTTGTTTCTCACGCGTGGTGAGGTGTAAGCTCATCGATGCCACTTCATCTTTCTGTTCCGGAACATATTCGAAGGAAAGCAGATTCAGGTCAACGTTCAGCCAGCTGTCGGCCATGCCGGTCAATTCATCCTGGTGATAATCCTGGTAATCGCTCCAGATGGCATACAGGCTGCTGATCGGGTCGAGCATTTTCTGCATGAGTGAGGGATGTTCCACCACCACCGGTTCATAATTTTTTTCATAGTCGCCGCGGGCCTGCACGATAATTACGCGCGAACAGTTTTTATTAATCCAGTCTTTACATTCAAACAGAAAACGGTAGGTAGTTTCAAAACCATAGTTGTCGCGCAGGCCTGCATCCATCGTCTGTACTGCGGGAACAGTAGGCAGGTAAACATTCGGCATGATGTACGGGAAGGTTGAATTCATCCTCACGGCCGTGAGAAAGGGCAGGCCGGCGCCCTGCTGCCTGCCAAAGAAGGAATGAATTTCGATGCCGTCCACCTTCATATCATTCGAAGATGTTCTCCGCTGTGGAGGTTCGGTGAGGTAAGAGAGCGGAGTGGAAGAAATCAGCAGCCTGCGGCCGTCGTCGATGATGGTGGGTGAGAACAGCAGGATGGGGATAGTGGCGTTCTCTTCATACAGACGGTAATCTTCCAAAGAACGGTCCATCACGAAGCCGGTATTCTGGCTGAACCTTCTCTCAAAAATATAGCCGCGGTCTTTCCGATAAGTGAATCCGTTTACCGTGAAGCGCTGCCATGGAAACAATACATCATTTACTACATAAGTGAAAGAGATGGCATTCAGGATGTCTTTGGAAATGTTATCAATGAATCGCGGTTCCCGCAAATCGATTGCATCACCGAGTTTTTTTGAGCGGTACAATTCACGGTAGTAAGCCATGCCCATCATGCCGCCGGAAGCGCCGCTGATCAACACGCAATGATCAAAAAAGGCATTCCCTGTAACACTGTCTGCCACCTGCATCAGCCTGAATGCCCACAACGATGCCTTTAATCCGCCGCCGCTGGCATTCACCAGTATCAGCGGAGGCTTCTGCAAAGGATGATAGTATGGAGCCACTTTATGCTTCCAGTTTTCCAGCATCTGCAGGGTGGTGGCTTTATCTCTTTCCACCACAGCTGCAGATGCGGCACCTTCAATCGTGGAAAGGTTATATGCTGCCGGGTGAGTGTAATCCATGCCAAAGGCCTTGTTGCGGTGACTGATGAAATCAAATTTCACCAGCAGGTTGGCGACGATCAGTAAGGCTATAAATGCCGACACTGCCCAGGAACGCAGCCAGTAGGATAATGCGCCGATAGGTGCGAGCATAATGGTGAGCAAAAGCAAAATGCTGGCGCCGGCAGGTATCTGGAAGATAGGGATTTCTTTCAGGAAGCCAAGCAGTACAATGATGAACAGCGCAGTCATTTCAATGTACAGGGCATTCTTATGGTGCAGCCTGAAAACTTTCATGAGGTCGTCAGGCTGATAGTGGGTAACACTGCGTACGGGCCTTACCCTGAATGGATGAATGAGTACATAGTCAACTCTTATCTCAGGAGAGAAGAGCGCGCGCGCTGATGAACGCTGGCTCACAACCGGAGCAGTTTGTTCTTCTGGCTGGTGTTTCTGCCTGCGTGCCCGCCGTTGCACGAACCGCTCTACATGAATATTCAGCGATTGAAGCACGGAGATAATCATCATCAGTGTTACGCCGCTGATCAGTGCAACCTGGTAAGTGATGACTTCAAAAAATGACTTGAGTTCCGAATAATACTGAAAACGGATGAGCGAGTAGAAGTAGATAATGATGAAGATCAGCGGGAAGATGGCATTGTTCAGCGTATATCGCAGAAAAGGCCTTTCAAAGGTAGCAAGAAACGGAAACCGGAAACTGTTCAGGATGTAGCTGGTGATATTCCAGACAAAGATGAAACCGCCGAGAGCGATGCCGATAAAAAAGAAGCTGATGAAGCTGACCTTGCCAAAGTATTCGGGATCAAGGAAGAGATAATGAAAGCCGAGCCGTGATAAAAAATTTCCTGTAACCATAAGCACAAGGATGAGCCATGGCACCAGCATGAAAAGGAACTTCCGCAGGTGCAGCAGCACCAGCTGTACCGGGAAGGAGAAGAAGATATTACGGAGCACAGGCATAGGGCATCATCACAAAGACCTAAAGTTACAGCTTGTGCAAGCTAATAAGAGCCGGAGAATTTCATACAGTGAACTTCGCTGCGGCAGTGGAGAACAGGTGCCTGCCGGGAAAACCGGTAACCCATTTCCCATTTTTTCAATGTGCCATCTCGCTCATAAACTTGATGCGCATCAATCGTATCTCTTCCAAAGAATAATTGTCTTTCCCGAGATCTTCCAGCGCATCCTCGAGCGAATCGGAATGTGCAGTGCGGAAGTAATCGTACACTTCTTCCTGCCGGTCTTCTTCAATGAGATCGGTGATGTAATAGTCGAGGTTGAGGCGCGTGCCGGATGAAACGATGGACTCCATTTCCTCCAGCAGCTGATCCATCTTCATACCCTTACCCTGTGCAATGGTGTCGAGCGGGATTTTCTTATCGATATTCTGGATGATATAGACTTTAATGCCTGATTTGTTCACCACCGACTTCACCACCATTTCAGAAGGTTTCTCAATATCATTTTCTTCCACATAAGAGGCAATCAGCTCCACGAAAGGTTTGCCATACTTGGTGGCTTTACCTTTGCTCACTCCCATGATGCGCGAGAGTTCATCCAGCGTGGTGGGATATTGCGTAGCCATATCTTCAAGCGAGGGATCCTGGAACAGGACAAACGGCGGAAGGTTACGTTCTTTCGCATATCGTTTGCGCAGGTCTTTCAGCATGTTCAGCAGTGTCGGGTCTAAGGCACTCGTGCCGCCTTCCGCTTCCGTATCTTCCAGGTTATCGAAATCATGATTGATGGAGATCATGATGGAATGCGGCTTCTGTAAAAACGTACGGCCTTTCTCACTGAGCCTTATCACACCATAATTCTCAATGTCTTTGGTGATCAGGTTATGCAGCAAAGCCTGCCGCAGTACAGAGTTCCAGAAGTGATCATCATGGTCTTTGCCCGCGCCGAAAACCGGCAGCTGATCATGTTTGAACATCGTCACCTGGTTATGCTTGTTGCCGCAGAGAATGTCGACGATGTAGTTGATGGTAAAGCTTTCATGGACGGCGTCTACAGCCTGCACGAGCAACTTGATGTAATCTTTGCCTTCCATCTGTTCCTTGGGATGCAGGCAGTTGTCGCACTTGCCACAGTTGTCTTTATCATATTTCTCACCGAAGTAATGCAGCAGGAAACGGCGCCGGCATACAGATGTTTCGGCATAAGCGACTGTTTCCATCAGCAGGTGCCCGCCCATCTCACGTTCGCTCTGCGATTTGTCGCGCATGAACTTCTCCAGCTTCACGATGTCGCTGTAGTTGTAGAAAGCGATACACTTGCCTTCGAGCCCGTCGCGTCCGCCACGGCCGGTTTCCTGGTAATAGTTCTCGAGTGATTTCGGAATGTTATAATGAATCACGAAACGCACATCAGGTTTATCGATGCCCATGCCAAAAGCAATCGTGGCCACGATTACATCAATGTCTTCCATCAGGAACTGGTCCTGCCTGCCCGATCGTGTAGCCGCATCGAGGCCTGCATGATAGGCAGCGGCCCTGATACCATTCACCGTTAAAAATTCCGCTATCTCTTCCGTTGACTTTCTGCTCAGCACATAAATGATACCCGATTTTCCCGACATGCTCTTCACAAACTTCACGATCTGTTTCAGCGTGGCTTCTTTCTTTCCTTTAGGCCGTACTTCATAATAGAGGTTGGGCCTGTTGAATGAGCTGATGAAGATGTTCTTTTCGCTCATGTCAAGGTTTTTCAGGATATCAGACTGCACCTTTGGCGTGGCGGTGGCCGTAAGTGCCATGATGGGTATACGGTTACCCATATTTTCTATCATGCCTTTTATCTTACGGTATTCAGGCCGGAAATCATGTCCCCATTCAGAGATGCAATGTGCTTCATCCACGGCCACAAAGGAGATGTCGAGCCCGCTCAGGAAATCAATATTCTCTTCCTTCGTGAGTGTCTCCGGCGCTACGTACAGCATTTTGGTGACGCCGCGTACGAGGTCTTTCTTCACATCTTTTGCCTGCGCTTTGGTAAGGGATGAGTTGAGAAAATGCGCGATATTATCATTGCTGCTGTATCCGCGTATTTGATCCACCTGGTTTTTCATGAGGGCAATCAGCGGCGATATAATAATGGCTGTGCCTTTGAGCAGGATGGCCGGCAACTGATAGCAGAGCGATTTTCCGCCGCCGGTAGGCATGATGACGAAGGTGTCTTCACCGTTCATCACACTCTGAATAATTTTTTCCTGGTCGCCTTTGAAATTGTCGAAACCGAAGTATTCATGCAGCGAGTCGCGGAGATGCAGCTTGCCGTCTTTCTTTACGGTTTGCATCACTTTCAGGATCTTATTGCCGTCGGCATCAGCATTCTTACCGTTCTTCTCCTGCTTTACTATTACATCAGTTCCGATGCCATTCGTATGCTTAACAGCTTTTGACGCCGGTTTGGCGCTGCCTTTAGGTAATTTCTTCAATTTTGCTGGTTGCTCTTTCACAACTCCACCGTTTACAGCCTTCTTAACCATGTTACTTTCAGTTGTTTCAAATTCAAAAAAACCTGCTGCCTGCAGGCCATTATGCTTGCTGTGGATTTTGATGTTTTAGATCTAAATAGACGGGAAGCCCCAAACAACCCGTGTGAGATGTATTTTAACAACTACCCGGCAGGCAGTTGCAAAGCTTCAACTATCTAAAAGTAGGAATTTTAATACTTTTACAAAAATTCAATCGGAAATTTCTTTATCCTGTCCATTTGGACTCCGATCATTGAATTTAACAATACCTGAAAGGTAATCAAATTCACATATCATTTCCAGCATACTTTCTTAAGCCTTTGAAGATTACTACTGCCTCCATCCTACGTACAGCAAGGGAGACTTTATCCATTGAAGCCGGTGCCATCATGGGGCTGGTGAAGCAGCTGGACAGTCAGTTTGCCCGTCTGGCGGAAAAGATCTATCAATGTAACGGTCGTGTGGTGGTTACGGGAATCGGTAAGAGTGCCATCATTGCCAGTAAGCTGGTTGCCACATTCAATTCTACCGGAACATCTGCGATGTATATGCATGCTGCCGATGCCATTCACGGCGACCTCGGAATGATACGCGATGAAGATATCATCATCTGCATTTCAAAGAGCGGTGAAAGTCCGGAAATAAAAGTGCTGGTTCCATTGGTGAAAAATAACGGGAACCTGCTGGCAGCCATTGTGGGCAATACCGGCAGCTTCCTGGCAAAGCATGCCGATTTGGTCCTGGACACGACAGTGTCGCGTGAAGCATGTCCGAATAACCTGGCTCCAACTGCAAGCACAACGGCGCAGCTGGCCATGGGCGATGCACTGGCAGTATGCCTGTTAAAGATGAGGGGCTTTTCCACGGCGGATTTTGCCAAGTTTCATCCGGGTGGTGCATTGGGCAGGAAGCTGTATCTCAAAGTAAGTGATTTATATGTGCAGCATCAGCGTCCGGTGGTGAAGGAAAGCGATACTATTCAAAAAGTGATACTGGAAATTACTTCCAACAGGCTGGGCGCAACAGCTGTGGTGGATAAGCAGGGCAGGATTACCGGTATCATTACCGATGGAGATTTGCGAAGGATGATGGAAAAGAAAACGTTGCCGGAGGCACTTACGGCTAAGCGCATTATGGGCAGGCGTCCGCTCACTGTACAGAAAGAGGAGCTGGCGATCAATGCGCTGGAACTGATGCGCAGCCATAAAATCACACAGGTGATTGTGAAAGATAAGAATCAATACCTCGGCATGGTGCACGTGCATGATTTGCTGAGGGAAGGATTGGTTTGATTGGGTTTCTTCCGGCTTGCGGAAGGATCCGTTAAACACGTTTCGGGTTGATAAGCGTTAAATATTCAAAAGCAGGTTAACACATCGGTCGATGCAGATCATCGTTCAAAATTTATTCATCATCCGGTTATGAAAAAGCACCAATTCGCAGTGATGCTGGCCGGCGGAATCGGCAGCCGGTTCTGGCCCGTGAGCAAGAGCCGGATGCCAAAGCAATTCCTCGATATCCTTGGAACCGGGCAGTCGATGATGCAAATGACCTATGATCGTTTGCTACGCAACTTTTCGCCGGACAAGATATTTGTGATTACCAATGAGTCCTATCGCGACATAGCGAAGCAGCAACTGCCCGCGCTGAATGATGAAAACCTGTTGCTGGAACCTGCCCGGAAAAATACGGCGCCTTGTATCGCCTATGCCGGTCATAAGATATTGTCTATCGATACCAATGCCTCTTTCATTATCACACCCAGCGATCACATGATCCTGCGCGAAGATCAATATGACAAGGCCGTGCAGCAGGCGATGAAGGTGGTGCAGAAGCGTGATATCATTATAACGCTGGGCATCAGGCCCACCAGGCCCGATACCGGTTACGGATACATTCAGTACATGGAAGATTCAGGTGAAGATGGTGTCTTTAAGGTTAAAACTTTCGTGGAAAAACCACCGCTGGATATCGCCACCACTTTTTACCGGAGTGGTGATTTCCTCTGGAATGCCGGAATTTTTATCTCCAATGTGCGGACACTCATGAATGCATACCACCATTACCTGCCCGAGGTGAATGATGTTTTCAAGGAAATCAAAAAAGTATATAATACTCCGGGTGAGAAAGAATTTGTTGCCAAGGCTTTCTCTATGTGCCCGAATGTGAGTATTGATACCGCTATTATGGAAAAAGCTAAGAACGTCTGCGTGATTCCCGCGCAGTTTGGCTGGAGCGATCTTGGAACGTGGGCATCGTTGTATGAACAATATGCAAAGGATTATTTGGGCAATGCTGTATCCGGCAAAAATGTGATGATTTACGATTCCACCAACTGCATGGTGATGGTGCCGGAAAAAAAGATGGTGGTCTTGCAGGGAATGGAAGATTATATCGTTGTTGACACGGAAGAGGTGCTGCTCATCTGCCGCAAAGACCAGGAGCAGGAAATCAAGCAGATTGTAGCCGATATAAAGCGCAACAAAGGCGACCGGTTCTTATAAAAGCCCGGCATATTGCTGTATGCAAACAATGACATGCAAAACTTTTCGGTTTATGCTATCAGGTTACGCTACCAAGCTGCCATGATTTTTATTGCGGTACCAGTTCAGTTCAGCGATCAGCACTAATAAAACGGCGATGTATTCAATGGCGGTAAACAATAAGTTTTCCCGGTATGGAATGGACTGATAAGTTGCATAGCTGAGTACAATCAGCAGAGACCATACAACAGGATACTTATAACCTGTAATGGCAGCGCACATCACCAATGTGGTGATGTACCACGGATGCACGGTTGTTGCCAGCAGTAAATAAATGGTAAGTGTCCACGTTATGGCGGAGAAAAAACGCTTCACGGTAGTTTCTTTTTCTCTCACCGCAAAAACCAGGATAGCTATAAAGGTAACGATGCCCAGCCATGGACCTGCCTGCTGCACGATATTATACTGCACGATTTGAAAACCGGCCCAGCGGATGAGATAGTAGATGCCTGCATTGAATTCGAAAGTCTGAAAATATAATTGCAGGCTGCTGCCCCATTGCATCAGCAGATCACGGTTGATGAAGGGAAGCAGCATGGCCAGGAATGCCGTGCCGGTGACCAGGAAATATATACTGATCTGTTGCCACTTCAGCCTTTTAATGAGCATGGGAAGAAAAATCAATGGAATAAGTTTGGTGGCAATCGCAGCGGCGCAGCTCAGTGCTGAAAAGAGCAGCCATCGCCGGCCGTTGGCTGACATATGATTCAGGATGGCGGCTTCACCGCCGGGCTGCGTCAGCGAATATTTTTGGGAAAAAAATGAAGAGGGTTCTTCGGCTGGCTTTTTTTGCCCGTTGATTTTCAGCAGAAAAAAAACAGATAACACGAGGAAGAAAATCATGATTGCTTCCGGATGAATGTTACCGGTGAGTTCAATAATCACGAGGGGATTCAACGCATAGATCAATACATTTCGCACGGGCAGGTGCAGCATGGCAAGTATTTTCGGCAACAGGAAGATGGTGCCCACCTCCGCTGCTATGCAACCAGTCCGCATCACGGTAACAGTTCCCGCGAGGTTGCCCGGAAACAGTGATGCGCTGAAACCGAACAGGAACTGGCAGACAGGAGGATAGACGGTAAAGTATGCCTGTGAATTCATGCCTTTGAACAAATGCATGAGATAGCTGGTTTGATGGCCGGCCTCCTGCATATAAACAGCCGGTAAGATGGTGTATGGGTTTTCGCCAAGATGCAGCATGTATCCATCCCAGGCGAACCGGAAATAATCATCGGATAATGCCGGCAGTGAAAAGAGAAACGCAATGCGGAAGGCGATGGCTGCGGCAATCAGCAGCGACAAATCAGATTTCCTGTTCAATAATAAAGCAGTCTGATCCGGTTGGAGGCCAGCAAAGTTATTCATTCCAGGCTGTTCAACTTTTTTCAGCAGTTGAAGATAAGCGGCGAAGAGCAGCAGGTAGCAGGAGATCAGCAGCGTGAACTGTTCACGTTCCAATCCATAACCAATATACAGGTAGCAACAGCAGGAGAGCAGTAACATACTGCCTGTAAGCAGGCTCACCGGCTTTGACCGGCTACTTGATGTAACAGGCAGCATTTTAAATAACATAATGACATTTTTTGAAGCCGGGTGTTAAAAAAAATTACTTTCAATTTGCCGGCTCTATTTTGAAGTACGCGGCTATGAAGATTTCGTCCGGTTTTCCGCTTGTGCTGCTATTGCCTGATGCTTCAAAGAAAAAAATATTCCAGAAGCATCAGCCGGGCAGCTCATTAGGTGGCTGCTTACAACGTGTAAGTTATCTCTACTTCTTCCATCATCCTGCTGCAAAGTGTTCTGGCCTGCCTTGCAATATCTTCTGAGGCACCTTCATCCTCATGCAGCAAACGGGCGGCAAAGCGGGTTGCTTCGTTTTCGTCTTTCATTTCTGTTGCCACAATGGCCTCAGACAATGCATGTAGCCGGAGGCCGCTGTCTTTCAGTGTGCCGATAGCTTGTATGACATAGCTGATTGCGTAGAAATCGGGAGCCGAAACATAAATGGCAGTCAGCGAATTTGCTGTTGCGGGCATTTTGTTAAACGGCGAATGCAGAATTTCATCGGTAAGATATTTTTCCAGTAGGGTGGCGCGATGCGGGTTTTCTTTCAGCTGGATCAAACCCTGCAGGGCCTGCGCATAAATGCTGAACCAGCGCAACTGCCGGCGGAATTCATGCACGCCCTGCTCAAGCAGGGTGAAATCAAATTTGTTGCTGCTGAAATCTTTTTTGAAATCCGACCATTCATCATTCAGGAAGTGCATGATTGCTTTGCATTCCTCCATGGGTTCCATCCAGGAAATTTTTTCGAAGTCGTGGATCAGCTGTGGCACCATGCCCGATGAAAGATCCAGCCATTGCTGTTCTTCGAGCAGCTGCTGTAATGCCTGCATTGCTGATTCGGTTTGTGTGTTGAAGTATTGCAGGAGGAGAGGAGGAAAGTTTGCTGTGGCCGAAAATTCCACTGCAAAAGCATGGTAGTAATCCACGCGTCCAAGCTGATCTTCCAGCTGCTTGATGGTTTTACGCAACTCGTTAAAAAAATTCCGGTCATGCAGCTTGCGGTGGATGCGGGCTAAAGCTTCAAGATAAAATGTGTTTTGCCTGGCCGGCGAAAGAAACAGCGCGCGTGCAGGCGACGGTGACGTTGATGCTCTTTCGAGATGCGTGGAGAGGAACCGGAGTTGGTTCAGCAACCTGGAAAGTCCATCACCCGGCTGATGTTGTAAAGATTTTTTCATAATTAGTCTTCCGTGGTGGCAACCGGCATGGCGGCGGCGGAGTAGTTGTTACGGACAAATGTGCACCACCGGCATTCTTCTTTTCCGCAACCTTCATAAAATTTATGTTCCATAATGGCGGCATACGTGGTTTTGATCTGCTCTTTTACAAAGGCTACGGCAGCCGGTGTTACTTCCAGCGGAAACTGATGGAAGGATTTGCTCTTCGGATCTTCTTCAATGAAATCAATAATGCCAGTATGCATCTTCCAGTTTTTAGCAGGAAGGTTATCCAGCAGGATTTTATAAAAGACCAGTTGCCGCCAGTAATCGCCGCCAAGCGGATGCTCCTCATCAGGAGGATTTAGTTTTTTGTTTTTCTGAGCATTCATCAAACTGCCGGTCTTATAATCTACCACTCTCACTTCCTTACCGGCAAATTCAATCTTATCCAGCTTGCCTTTCAGCGGCACGCCATCCACCGCAATATCATTCACAAAATATTCGAGTACTACAGTCCTGATCCATTTATCTGCATAGAAATTATAAAAGGAAGGCAGCAGTTGCTTCCCCAGCTCCATCCTGTTTGCAAACTGTTTCTCGGTGAACGAAAGTTTGTTGCGCAACATGTAGCCGATAAAATCATTCACCATTTCTTCTTTGGCAGGAAAAATATCATTGTTCGCTTTCATCTTCTCAAACAACCGTTGCAGTGCGTAATGCACAGCCGAACCAAATGCCATGGAGTCGTTGGCGGCATGCGGAATGCGGATAATTGTTTCATAGTAAAAGCGGACAGGGCAATCGAGATAGGCATTCAGTGTGGACGGACTGAGTGCAAAGTGTTGCAGTCTTTGTTCGACCAGCTGCTTTTCAATTTTAGCTGCCTGTGGCGGCGGCGTTGCTTTCAGTAAATCACCCAGGGTATCAACCATCACGTCTTCTGTTACCGGCATGGCAGCAGCAACAATACCGGTATCTGTCACAAACCGTGATGCCACTTTCTGCCTGCCGTTGTCATTTTGCAGGGCATAACTGATATACAATCCTTCCTTCGCACGGGTGATGCCTACATAAAAAAGCCGGCGCAGCGATTCCACTTTGTTTTCTTCGGTGGTGAAGGTAAGTGTATCGGGCAGCGCATAATTTTTTGCGCCGCTGCGCGCTTTCTCCCAATTGTTGTCGCTTGTGCCAATCAGGAATACATGCTGAAACTCCAGCCCTTTAGCCGAATGGCAGGTTGAAAACAAAACACCATCACGTGCTGCCACCGTCTTCTCCACCTCCAGCCTGATGGCATGCGTTTGCATCTGACTGATCATGTTGAGCAATGAAGTAAGTGAAAGCCCGGATTGCCGCACTGCTTCCTGCCTGACGAAATCAAACAGCGTATGCAGCACCTGCAGGTTCCATGCTTTGTCGTTGCTCATCAGCACCCATTTCAGGTAACCGCTCTCATTGATGATTTTTTCGAAGAGCATGGGCAGGGTGAGATTTTTTGCTTCACTCAGCCAATGATCCATGGTTTTCCGGAACTGCCGTATGGCATCCCTGTCTTCCAGCGGAAGGGAAGCAAGAAATTTATCCTGTTTCATCAGCAGCAGCCAGGGCTGCGGTTTTTTCTCGCTGTTGGCGAAGAAGGAAATGGTGGCGATGTCGGATGCATGCAAGCCCAGCCACCGGCTGTGCATGATTTCAAAAAGCAGAGCATCGTTGGTATAAGGCTGTCGCAGTTCCTGGTCGATGTAACGGAGGATATTAAGCAGTTGCTGCACCTCTACCAGTTCTAAAATATTCACGCTGCGGTTGACCTGGAAAGGAATGGACTTCTTTTCGAACAGCTCCAGCAACCTTTCCGCATGGGCATGCCGGTAATACAAGATCGCAATCTCCTGCAGCGGAACACCTTGCTGCTGCAGGGCGAGCACCTGTTGTGCAACACCGGCCACTTCCTGCAGGTCGTTGGCATATTCGTGTACAAACGGAACCGCCGTTACAATGCTTCTCTCCGGCAGAGCGGCCGTTAAATTCTTTGACAGCGTGGCTTTCACCGCTGCCAGCCGCAACTGATTATTGTCAATCACTTTTTTTGCCACATCCAGTATGGCCTGTGTGCTTCGGTAATTTTCTTTCAGCACGATAGTTTGCAGTGCAGCGGCATAGCGTTGCATAAAGTCCACGATATTCTGGATGCGTGCGCCCTGGAACTCATAAATGCCCTGGTCATCATCGCCTACGCAAAAGATGTTGGGTGTTGCCCAATAATTCGTCAGCAGCGTGATGATTTCATTTTGAGCGCCATTGGTGTCCTGGAATTCATCTACGAGCAAATACTGGTAACGCTCCTGGTAATTGCGCAGCAGTGTTTCGTTGCGCCTGAATTCTTCTATCACCCACAGGATCATATCGTGATAATCATATCGGCCCAGTTGTTCCATCTTCATTTTATACACCGGGAATAGCCGTGCTGCTGATTTCAGCAGTTCCATCTTTTCCGTCTCCGCCGCGATGGCATCCTTTTTCAGATCGCCTTTCTTTTTGTCTTTAGTATCGCGTTTGTAAATGTATTCATCACGCAAAGGAAGGTCGGCTATATAGCGGTCGGCGGCATCGGTGAGATGTTCCAGTGTCCAGTCTTCCTGTTTCATGGTGCTGAAAAGGTGCTGCAGCCGGCCGGCTTCAAAATATACCTCACCTTTCAGCCTTCGCAAAGGATGCGACGGTTCCAGCTCGTTGATGATTGCTTCCAGCACCGTGTAGCGTTCCAGTTCACTCAGCGGTTCGAGGTCGCGCCTGCCGAAGTATTCGATATTATCCCGTATCACGCTGTTGCAGAAAGCGTGAAAGGTTTCTATGGTGATCCGGTGCGCATCGGTACCGATAATTTTCAGCAGCCGCTTTCGCATGGCAATGGCACCGGCTTCCGTGTAGGTGAGGCAAAGAATGTTATGCGGCTGAATCTGCGCATCCTGCGTGGCCAGCATCTGCCCGATGCGTGTGGCAATGATTTGTGTTTTGCCGGTGCCGGGTCCGGCGATTACGAGCACCGGGCCTTCAATGCTTTCTACGGCAAGTCGTTGATTTTTGTTGAGGCGTTGCAGTTCCTTTTCAAACGCTTCGGAATGATGGCTGCCTGCATTGGTTTCCTGCATAAGATAAAGATACTTGATTGACAGATGGCAAACGGCATCGCTGAATGATGAAACACATTTTGCCCGGCACAAAGTAAGCAGCCCTGAACAAATGCAGGTAAGGCAGCTTTCAATGCATTGCAGCAATGCAATTCAGGGAGCTCTATTCCGGCTTAATGCTGATTAGCGGATAAGCCTCCTCCTTTAACTTCCGGTTCTGACACATCCTTCATTCATCACAAAAAAAATGAAAAATATTTTGTGCAATCATTTAGTTGCATATATTTGCAACCAGATAGTTGCTCAAAAATCAGTTACGATGAAAGTAAGACGGGACATTTACCAGGCCATTGCCGACCCGACGCGGCGGGCCATCATTACGCTCATTGCCTTGCAGGCCATGACGCCCAATGCGCTGGCGGAAAACTTTCATATCACGCGGCAGGCGATTTCAAAGCACCTGCAGATTTTGACGGAGTGTGCACTGGTGAAGCAGGAGCAACAAGGCAGGGAGATTTATTACTCGCTGGAGGTGCAGAAGCTGAAAGAGATTGATCAATGGCTCAGCCAGTTCAGAAAAATCTGGGAAACACGTTTCAATCAGTTAGACAAAGTATTATCAAACATGAAAAAACAAAAAAGATGAAAGACGATTTACTTTATGACCTATCCGTTGACAAGGCGGCAAAAACCGTAACCATTGTCAGGGAATTTGCCGCAGAACTTTCTTTGGTTTGGGATGCATTTACAAAACCGGAATTGCTGGATCAATGGTGGGCGCCGAAGCCGTGGCTGTCAAGAACCAAGGCGATGAATTTTGAAGCAGGCGGACGCAGGTTTTATGCTATGGTAAGTCCGGAAGGTGAAGAGCGCTGGGCCGTTCAGCGTTTTACCGTTATCAGTCCGCAGACCCATTATCAGTTCTTTAATGCTTTTGCAGATAAAGATGAGCATACAGAACCGGAAGGATCCGACTGGGATCTGCGTTTCAGCGAAGCCAACGGATTGACAACGGTCACGATTGCCATCTTCAATGAATCACTTGAGCGGATGGAAAGGCTGATAGAAATGGGATTCAGGGAAGGTTTTGCGATGGCCCTGCAAAACCTGGATGTGTTATTGGAGGCATTACCGCGCCGTCATTAGAAAGCGCTATCGTCAGGCAGGCAGTTCTGCTGCTGCAGGTTTATGCAAAGGCGCATAAAAAAAGCACCGTAATTCATACAGTGCCTTTCCTGAAATAAGGTAAAAATTATTGCTTGGGTGTTTCCGATTCTTTCGGAGCGATGGCAGTAGAGGTCTTGGCCGGCTTCGCGTTTTTTATCATCGAAGAAGAACGGCTGCCGCTCTTGCAACAGGATTTTGAAGGATCACCGGCGCAGGTGGCTTTCGCTTCTTTCTTGTCTGTGTCGGGCGCGCTGCCGGCATTCGCATAATTATCAGAAAGCGTGGTGGTGGAAGATGAAGCTTTCGCCTTTTCATCCAGGCATGATTTCGGACATGCTGCAGTAACGCCATGGCATTGCGGCATGGTTTCTTTGGCAACTGTTTCTTTCTGGTCGCTGGCAGCGGGTGAAGTTGCGGCTGTTTGTGCTTTTGTAACCATCACATTGGCGAACAAAGCAATGGTAAGAATTAAAAGGATTTTTTTCATTGAGGTGAAGGATTGATGATGACAGCCAAAAGTAAACTAAAATTCTGAAAGGCATAAAAAATGGCCGCGCATTCCCACATTCGACGGGCATTGCTCAAAGGAATTTATTGGAGTGCATGGTTTGCAATGGTAACTGCCGTACCTGTTTGCCATGCAATACGCCGGGTTAGTCAATGCTATGCCGGCAAGTTTTTCGAGAGGGTCGTTTTCATTTATCAGCAAACAATCGCATCCTGTAAGCATACATGGCCGTCTCGCCTAATTTGTGCAGGAGTTTGTAGTTTACCATCACGCCGACCAATGCACCGATAAAAGGAAGGAGCTGTGCCAACTTGGCAAGATCGATATAGTCGCGGTATTCCTGTTGAAAGGTTCGCCAGTCAAACTGCTGCAGGTTGCGCGGCAGATGAAGGGCATATTCATCCCAGTTATGCAATCGCTGAAAAACTTGCTGTCGCCGTTGCGGACTGCTGAACGCAAGCTGAAAGACATATAAGATGTACAGTCTCTCCCTGTAATCCTTTACATCATATCCATAGATGCTTGCAATATCAAAAAGCAGTTTCATTTTTATGGCCAGCAAAACCGGGAATTCCGCAATGCCGGCGAAAATGCCACCGAGGCCAGCTATGCCGCCTTCCGTAGCCGCTGTCTTTTTATAGAAATCAACCTGTGCCTGCACTTTCATCTCCTTTTCTTCCAGTGATGCGGCAGCAGTAAATTTCTTAGTGGTGAAACCGGCGCCGTATAAAACTACACGTACCATTTCTTTGATGGCAACAGTGAGGGTGCTGTGTACTTTTTCAGGAATAACGCTGTTCATGCTATCCTGAATTTTTTTGGCGAGTTGCCCGGCCGGCGACGGCCCTCTGGCAGTGATGCGTTGCCAGCGTTTTAATTCCTGCAGTGCTGCGGTTTCATAGGCTGTCATAAAATAAAGATACGATGGATACAACGAGAGTAATGCAGCATCACTTCGAGGTGCGGCATGCTGCCTGCAAAGTGAAACCCCTGACACGATGCAGCAACATAATGCCAGGGGTTTACACGCCTCGTCAAATATTTTTTAATGAATACGATTCACTCCACGATCAGTTTTTGATTCATTGTTCCATCCATGGTTGTCATCCGCACAAAGTAGATGCCTTGAGATAAAGTCGCAGTGTTGATTTGAAAGGCATGATCTCCAGCTGCAAGTGTTTTATCAATGACAGTTTGCACCTGTTTTCCGTTCACATCAAAAATCTGCAAAGTAATCCGTGATGCATCCGGCAGGTTGAAATGAAGGGTCGTATTGCCTGAAGCAGGATTGGGATAAATCTCTAATGAAAAAGGAGTTACCAGGCTTTCCTTCAGTGCTCCGGTGATAAAGAAATTCTTTTTAGACCAGTCGGAAAGCACATCCGGATTTTTAACGCACCTGCTTTTTACCTGCCATGCGTATTCAGTGCTTGCATCTAATCCGGTAACTTCAACTGTGTTAGTACCCTCTACTTTAATGGTAGTCCAGGTATCGGTTTTCTTCTGCTTGAATTGAACTTTATAGCTGATGGCATTGGCAGCTGCGCTCCAACTCAGCAGTGCCGAAGCAGGTGTAACACTGACTATGCTGAGATTTACCGGCGCTGCACAGATGCAGTTTTCATCGATGAGACCGTCACAGTTCTCATCAATATTATTGTAGCAAATATCGAATACCATCGGATGGATGTCAGGATCCGCATCGTTACAATCCGTTCCGTCAGTAATGTAACCCGGTGGTAAGATGCAATCCGGGGAAAAGAAGTTATTGTCAGGATCACCATAACCGTCGTTATCGGCATCCACATACACGGTCCAGCCGCTGCAGGCAAGCGGTTCCAGTTTCACCACCCAGTAATCGGCAGCGCCCTGCCCGGCTTCCGTCTTATCGCCCGTCAAGCCCGAATCGGAAAATCCTGCAAGAATATATCCGCCGTCACTGCATTGCCGGATTGCATGCAAGATATCGTAGAATCCGCTGCCACCAAGCGTCTTCTGCCATATAATGGTACCGGTACTGTTGATTTTAACCACCCAGTAGTCGTAGCCACCGCGGGAAGGTTCGTTCTTGTCACCGGAGATGCCTGAAAGCGATTCACCGCCTATAATGTAACCTCCATCGTTGGTCAACGCAACATCATTTAAATATTCGACATGACTGCCACCAATGGTTCTGTCCCATTCTATAATACCGCCGGCGCTCAGTTTAATCACCCAGTAATCGGTTTCTCCTTTGCAATCTTCCGTCTTATCTTTTAATCCGGCAGAGTTGGAATAACCGCCAATTATGTATCCTTCATCCGGTGTCTGATGAATGCTTTTTGGTGCTTCAGTTTGATTGCTTCCGATGGTATTTTCCCAAACAATGGAACCTGCACTATCCAGTTTCACCACCCAGAAATCGGTACCGCCTATTTTGGCCTCGGTTTTATCTCCTGATACCGGTGACCAGGACTGGCCGCCGATGATATATCCATCGTCAGTTGTTTGTTCAATGGCAAACAGGTAGTCACGCCGGTTTCCGCCAATAGTATTTTGCCATTGCAGAACACCCTTGCTGTCGGTTTTAATCACCCAGTAATCAGTTTGACCTGAAGCAGGTTCCGTCTTAATGCCTGAAATACCGGAGCCTGATGTTCCACCGAGTATGAATCCGCTGTCGGCGGTGGAGGCAAGGGAAGTTAACCAATCAGCTCCTTTACCGCCATAAGACTGTTGCCATTCAATATCACCGAGGTTATCCAGTTTAACCAGCCAGTAATCAGCATCGCCGTAAGCAGTAGTCGTTTTATTACCGGTATTGCCTGAATAAGAATAGCCGGCCAGCAGGTATCCGCCATCCGGTGTTTGCAATACCTTGTTGAGTTGGTCATCCAGGTCGCCACCATACGAACGTTCCCAGGTGACAGCACCGCTTGCATCGAGCTTCACCACCCAATAATCATATCTGCCATAGCCTGGTTCGGTTTTATCGGCTGATGCGCCGAAGTAGGACTTTCCTCCGAGCAGGTATCCTCCGTCGGTAGTTTGTATCACGTCATACAGTTCGTCAATATAACTTCCGCCAATCGTATTTTGCCATTGAATGGGAGGAGCGGAAATCTGTGCTGTTGCTGTCAAAGACCATATACCCGGCACAAGCATGAATAGAAAAATTGATTTTTTCATAGGACAATAGATTTAAAAACATGGTTAAATAATCCGGTCAATTCTCACCGGTAACTAGGTACATCTCACGAAGTAGCTGACTTTGCGAAATCCCACATACCTCCGGAAAGAAATGCCGCTTTGCTCTTTTTACTTTTTATATGCGTATTCTTTCATATTTAATCCGCCAAAATTACATTCACCATGCTGTTAAAAACATGACAGATATCATTCAGATGATGCGTTAAAAGAATTTGTTGCCGCTGCGCTGATGTGCGCATTGTGGCAGTTAAGATGTTTCTGTGATACAAACGTGATTGTTTGGGGTGATATCCGTTATAATTCAGTTTGCAGATGCAGGATGCAGCAACCGGCCATCAGTGGTTGAGAAGACCTGTTTAGTCAGTCGTAAAATATGCCATGGCTTAGCGGCGCGTGAAGAAGTTTACGGTCATTATGCCGGCCAAACATGCCACGTAATTGTTGCGGCCGCATCTTATTTTGTGAGAGATGTTTTAATAGCAACTAAAAAGCTTCCGGAAAGGCAGTTGTGGCTTTTATATATAAAAATTTAAATAATTTGGAGATCTTTAGAAATGCTTTCATTGGAAGCTATCTCAAAATACCCGGAGTCATCCTGTACCGATTGATAGGGATCAGCATCTCTTCCATTCATTGACAGCTGCCGAAATAAATCCGGCATGACCGCATTGATTGCCTGTTTTGCGATAGCTTCTGGTTTCTCATACCGTAAACTGATAATAGATTTAACCCTGCACTTATGCATCATCTTCACCACATCAAAATGGCTGCCTGCCTTATCACCATCTGTTGTTGTCTGCTGTTATCCGCTTCACCGGCAAATGCGTACACCGTTACGCAGATAAAAGCCACCTATAAAAACGGGCAGGTTTTCATCACCTGGAAAAATCCTTCCGCAACCTCGTTGAAATACCGCCTCTACCAGGCCACGAAGCCATTTACCAGCAAGAAACAAATCAAGAACACAGCCTATGTTGGTTATGTTCGTGATAACAGCAGTAAGAACGGGCACAAATCACTCTTCTATAATCAAAGCATCTATTACACAATTGATCCGTTGGCAGGTGCGCTCACTGCCGCTGACGGATTGTATGTGACCACCTGCACCACCACCAAGAAGTATTACTATGCGGTGATTGTAGAAAATACCCTTACCGGCATTGCGGATACGCTGCTTACTGCAGGGCAGAACACTACTACTGTGGCAGTTAAAAATAAGCTGGCAGCGCCACAACCTGTGCTGCAGCAATCTGTTCCGGCCAACGGCGATGTGTGTTATGAATATGTGATCTGGGGAAATAACCTTTCCGCCGTACTGCAACCGGCTTTCAATAATTCGGGATCCTACGGATATAATTTCACCTTCATCGCGCATGCCACGGGCACCGGCGGCCTGATGGTGTATTACCGCGACAATGATCCTTTCACACCGTTCACTCCCAGCAATTGCACCAACTGCAACATGCTGCTGCTCGATGACTGGCTGCCTAACGGCGAAAACACGTATTGGTATGGCTTTCACGAAAACTATGATATGTATGGAACCGGCAACCCCGTACAGCATACAGGGATCGTAAAGTCTTTTACCCAAACACGTGTGAAGTGGACGCTCGATTGGGTGATTGCCAACAAAAATATTGATGCGCACCGTGTGTATGCGCATGGTACTTCGCACAATGGATTCGGGCCATTGGTGAGCGGTGCGATGTATCCGGGTTTATTTGCAGCAGTATGGGTGTCCGTTGCGCCTCCTTTTGTACGGGCCTTTCCCGGCACCTGGCGCGAACAGCAATGGGGCGGCTATTATGATTCGCTGATGACGGATGTTCCCGACCCTAATGACGGCCTGCCACTGATGATCTGGGATTTGTTTGACATGCGTGTGATGTTCCGTATCAATAAATCCGTTGGCGTGCCTTACATGGGTGGCGTACATGGTAAAAACGACGGCACGCTTGGATGGGTGGAATACTATTACTGGTATGATTCACTGGAAGTAGGCCGTCAGGGTGGCGTTTGGTATTGGGATCAGCGCAATCATAACGGGAACAATAAAAATTTCACTGATTCTGAAGCATTCATCAACTACGACCGGTTTTATAACAACCGTTCTTACCCTGCATTTTCTTTCTGTTCCATCAATCAGAACTGGGGAAACGGCACACCAACGTCCGGTGCACCGTATGGGGCATGGAACGGATATCTTGATTGGGAAGATGCATCCATCACCGATCAGCCATCTTACTATAGCATTAAGTGCAAGATCAGGGATATGTATGCAAGCGGTGTATTGATGACACAGTATAATAGCTGTACAACAGATGTTACCCTGCGGCGCCTGCAGCAGTTTCATGCATTGCCAGGGCAATTGATTGACTGGACAGTGAAGGATAATAACGGTAATATCCTGAACAGCGGCACTATCAGCTATGATGGTTCACCTGTAACATTGCATAATATCACCATCCTGCGGGAAGGATCAACCGTTGCCCTGCAGGTGCAGCAATTGATGAAACAGGAACAGTTGCCGCGTCAGTTAAAAACCGATCCGGTAATTACCATTGAAAAATCAGGAGATGGATATACAGCACATGTTACCGTCAACATGGCAACTGTTGTAACACTGCAACTCTGCGATCCGCTCGGGCGTATCGAATGGCAAAAGGCAATGCAGTTGCAGGAAGGAACCACCCTCATACCACTGCATGGCACGGCCGGCGTGAAACTGATTAATATTTATGATGGAGCATCTCACTTCAGCAGGAAGTTGTTGTTTGAATAGCAGTATGACTGAACGCCTGACCATTTCTTTGTTCCGGTTTCCTTAAGAAATAGTTGGAGTAATTACCATGCTTCGCTGATCAGCCATCGCAATCCGGCATATGCCGGCGGACAAAAGTCTGCCGCTGTTTTTTCCTGCAGGAGGAATTGATCCAATGCCTGCTTGTTATACGGAACACACAGCAGCGATGCGACATCCGGCGGCCGGTCTTCCGCAGGCCATTCCCTGTTTCTTGCAAGCAAGGTTGACGCATCCATGCGAAGCCTCACAATGCCCACCAAATCGGGTTTGCGCGGAAATGATTCGAGGTCTTCTGCAAGGCCGTAATATCTGAATGAGTCTGCATCAGCTTCTTCCGGCGCAACCAGCAATTCATCAGCCATTTCTTCCAGCTGATGTTCAATGATATTGAATTGAGCATCGTGCGGGTTTCCGCCCTGCCCATACAAACGTCCGGGATAAACACCGGTGGTTTGTCCGCGTTGGGTAAGCACCAGCATGTTGTCGGTGGTAATAGCGAAAGTGCAGACAGCAAGTGGTGGCCGCAAGTCAAGGCCATGCAAACCTGATTGCGTGAGAAAAGCGGCATCATTCAGTGCAGCAATGAATGGATATGGAATATCACTTACGGTAAGCAGTACCTGCCCGTTGATGATCGTTGCATCGCGCAACGTAACCGCAGTGCCCGGCCACATGACGGGTTTTTCATGCACATATAAAGTTGCAAGGGCTCCGTGTGCTGTATCGCTTTTTATGACGGAGATGATACCAGCCTTCTGCAATGCGGATTGTTTTTCTTTCAGTTGCTGTGTCCAATAGTCCTTCAGTGGCGCGAATGCTGTCGGCGGAATGGTAAATGGCTCAGGCCGGATGGTGATATTGGCAGCCGTCACCGGATGTTTGAAATCGAGGAGTATACGGCTTGTTATATCAGGTGAATTCACGGTTTGTTTTGATTGGGCTCATGAGGTGGAAATATAGATCATCCGGCTCAATAAGCGCAGAGAAAGGTGAAGGCCTTTCGCTACGTTGGTTTTACGGAAGTTATTTTGCCGGGAAGCCTGTTACACATTTGTATTCTTAAGAAATGATTTGTTCCTATTTTCAACCCCGCAGAAAACACGATCTGCAAGACCATCTCACATAAAACTTTCGTATGAATATTCTTTTGCTCGGCAGTGGTGGCCGCGAGCATGCATTGGCGTATAAAATTTCGCAGAGTTCGCATTGTGATAAATTATTTATTGCACCGGGAAATCCGGGCACGGAAAAACATGGCGAAAATGTGCCAATCGCATCCACGGATTTTCCGGCCATTGAGCAGTTTGTGCTGGCCAATAAGGTGCAGATGATTGTGGTAGGCCCGGAAGAGCCATTGGTAAAAGGCATCAGCGATTATTTTGAATCAAGTCAGCTGGTCGGAAATATTCCTGTAATTGGTCCGGGTAGCGAAGGAGCACAACTGGAGGGCAGCAAGGATTTTTCCAAAGCGTTTATGTACCGTCACAACATCCCGACGGCAGGTTATGCAACCTTTACGGCCGCAAACATGAAGAATGCCGTAGCTTATCTGCAAAGTCATTCCACCCCAATAGTATTGAAGGCCGATGGACTGGCAGCTGGCAAAGGAGTAGTGATTTGTGCGACACGCGAAGCAGCAATATCGGAACTGGAGGAAATACTGCATGGTAAGTTTGGTGCCGCAGGCAATATGGTAGTGATTGAAGAATTCCTGGATGGCATAGAGATGAGTGTTTTCGTATTGACTGATGGAAAGCATTATAAACTGCTGCCAACGGCAAAGGATTATAAACGGATAGGAGAAGGCGATACCGGTCTTAACACCGGTGGCATGGGTGCCGTTTCGCCTGTACCATTTGCCGATGACCGGCTTATGAAAAAAATTGAAGAGCGGATCATTCAGCCGACGATTACCGGATTGCAAAAGGAAAAAATCATTTACAAGGGTTTCATCTATTTCGGGCTCATGATTGTGAACGATGAGCCCTGGGTGATCGAATACAATTGCCGGTTGGGAGACCCGGAAACCGAGGCCGTTATTCCACGATTGAAGAGTGATCTCGTTGAACTCTTCCTTGGCGTTGCCAATGAAAACCTGGATGAAAAGCACATCGAGATATTGCCTTATGCGGCGGCAACTGTTGTGCTGGCATCCGGCGGTTATCCGGAAGCATATGAAAAAGGCAAGCTGATTGAAAACCTTGGATTAACCACAGAAAGCCTCGTCTTTCACGCAGGTACCCGTAAACGCACAAATGGTGATATTGAATCAAACGGCGGTCGGGTGATAGCCGTAACAGCATTTGCAAGAAAGCTCACTGATGCTGTAAAGATTGCCAATCGCAATGCAGCCATCATATCATTTGAAGGAAAGTACTTCAGGAAGGACATTGGAAAAGATGTGATGTAAGGAAAATGTGCCGGTGCTTGCCGCTGCTGCAATTATTCAGCAGGTGATTTACCGCACTTAACAGGCTGAAAAATCATTTTGGCATCTATTTGTTGTTGCCTTATCATGAATATTTAAATTTTGCCTTTTACATGATGGTTTGTCTGTGCCGTTGTTTACGAAATAAGGTGATAACCGGATTGGTGCTGTAATTCACCTGCGACCGGTAATCATATCTTTGTCTGCCTTTATTATTAAAGGCAGGTTGATAATGGCAAGACCTGATTTTGAAAAAATCCGGGTTGAATTGTTTTGGTTACCTCTATTTTTCCAGGACGGAAAAGAGAATTGCGGGCGCTGTGCAACGATGGTGAAGTTCTGATGTGCTGCAATTCAACTGTGGATGAAATTTAGTTAATTTGAATTCGCTTGATCCGCTTTTATAACATTGTAATTATTTGCCTGCTGCTGCAAATGGTTTACTTGCCGGTCAGCGGGCAAACGCCTATATGGCGGCAATATGAACCTGGATCATCTTATCAGCCTGTCACCATCAACAGGATTACACAGGATCCATATGGCAGAATGTGGCTGGGCACCACAAAAGGGCTCTTCAGTTTCGACGGCGCCGATTTTAACTCTATTGCCTTCCGCGACAGTTCCTCTCAGAACATCACCGCCGTGTTCTGCGACAGTCAGTTTGTTTATATGGGATTTGAAGACGGCAAACTGATGCACCGGTCGCTGAAAGTATGGAACAAGGAATTTTCCATTGATGAATCCCTGCCGGCGTCTATCGTCAGCATACAGGTTGACCGGGCCGGCACTGTATGGATAGCCACCTATGGCAGCGGATTGTATATCAGGCAGAATGGCATTCTTCACCATGTAACCACCGCTGAAGGACTGCCGGACAATCAGATCTATACTATGATTTTATCAGCGGATGGAACGATATGGCTGGGCACTGATGGCGGCCTCACGAGGTGTACCTTATCGGATGGAAAGCCGCTGCTGATCAATTACAGTATTAAGGAAGGATTGCCGGAAGAGATTGTACGGTCACTTGCTGTAGATGAATTCAATAATGTATGGATAGGCACACAGGACCATGGCATCTCCGTATTTAAAATATCCCAGAATAAATTAGATATTCCTTCCTTCAGCCGCGACTGGGATAATGGCCCCGTAACTTCATTAGCTATTAAGGATCATAACCGGTTGCTGATTGGCACTATGGGAAGGGGATTGGTGAGTATTTCTTTGCATGACAGCTATCATCCGATTTTTTATAACCAGGAAACCGGTTACGATAATATTAAGGCAACTGACATTACGATCGACAGTGAAGGTAACTTCTGGGTCGTTTCACCCACGAGAGGCCTTGATCAGTTTCCTGCACTCTTTGAATGGGTTACACCGGAAAATATAGAATTGAAAAAGCCGGTGCAGGCAGTCTTTTACGACAGCGATGCTTCACTCTGGTATGCTACCATAGATGGTTTGTTCAGAACGCAGTTTGACTCAACCGGCAACAGCATTACTGAAAAAATCAAACTTACCGCCGGCGCGGCACAGCCGGTCATCACCTCAGTGTTTGAGGATTATCATCATCATCTATGGGTCGGCACTTTTGATGATGGCGTTTTTTTAAGACCAGCCGGCAAAAAAGCTTTTTTAAGGGTGATGCAACAGGATGGACTCGCAAACGATAATGTCTTATCCGTCAGCGGCGATATGATTAACGTGTGGATTGCCACACTGGGAGGCGTTACACGTTGCAATATTCAAATGGATATTGAAAGCAAAGGCGATCTCATACTGCAGAACTTCACGAGTGAAAGCGGTCTGCACAGCAACTACCTCTATCAGACCTATATTGATACAAAAGGAAGGGTTTGGTTTGCCACAGATGGCAATGGACTGATCGTATATGACAATGGAAATTTCAGGTCATTTGAAAAGGCAGACAATCTTGCCATTAATACAGTCTATTCCATTACAGAAGATCCATACGGTAATATCTGGTTCAGTACACCCACAAGCGGATTGTTCAGGTATAATGGCAAGTCCTTCACCAATTTCGGTTTAAAGTCGGGACTCAGCGATTTATCCATCACCGGCATTACGACAGATGCCAACGGCGATATTGTAGTGATAGAAAACGATGCCGTGGACATCGTGGAACATAAAGCCAGCCAGGTGAGGCGTTACCGGACAAGGCAAATATTTGAAAACATAGCTCCCAACCTAAATGCCTTCTGCCGTGATCAGTTTGGTAATATCTGGATAGCCACCAAAAAAGGAATACTGAAATACTATTCACCGGCACTCGATTATTCTCATGAGGCGCAGGTGGAAATCAGGCAAGTAATGGTGTACCTGGAACCTGTCAATATTAACCTCGTCAATAAGTTCAAACATAATCAGAATCACATCGCATTTGATTTCCAGGCATTCTGGAATTCTGATCCTTCACAGCTTCGATACCGGTACATGCTCAAAGGCCATGACCTCGACTGGGTGCGCACAAAAGATGAACGGGCCATCTATCCGGGATTGCCGCCGGGAACTTATACGTTTCAGATACAATCCACCATTCATCATAATTTCGATGATGCACCGACTGCCACCTACACCTTTACGATTGAAGCGCCCTTCTGGACCACCTGGTGGTTTATTACCGGTTGCGTTATCGCCGCAGCGTTCCTGGTCAATTTCCTGATTAAAGAACGTGACCGGCGCCGTGAGAAGGAAGAAAAATTAAAGCGCGAGCGAATCGAGTTTCAGTTCGAAAACCTGAAATCGCAGATCAATCCGCATTTTCTCTTCAACAGTTTCAACACACTTGCTACACTGGTGGAGGAAGATCAGGCCGTCGCCCTGTCGTATATTGATCACCTTTCCGATTTTTACCGCAGTTTGCTATCCTATAAAGACATTGACCTTATCACTATTGAAAAAGAACTTGAACTGACGGAGAACTATGTATTCCTGCTGAAGCAGCGCCATGGTGACCGCTTAATTGTGCAGATGAATATTCCTGAAAGCCTCCTGCAGAAAAAAATTCCGCCGCTTACGTTGCAGTTGCTGATCGAAAATGCAGTGAAGCACAATGTGGCATCCGAAGAACAGCCGCTGGAAGTGCAGGTTTATTCACTGGAAAATAAACGTATTTGCGTCCGCAATAAAATACAGACAAAAAAAGATGTCATCTCCACCGGTTTTGGATTACACAATATAAAGGCGCGTTGTGAACTGCTCGGTGGCAAGGATTTCCAGGTATCACAAACCAACGGATACTTCCAGGTTTGTGTGCCGGTGTTCAGCGAATGATTTCCCTTTTTACCAGAAGCTATCGGAAAATTTCCGGAGTCATCCTGAACTTGTTGCAGGATCTCTTCCATTCATTGACAGATGCCGAAATAAATTCGGCATGACATCATTGATTGACTATTTTGAGATAGCTTCTGCTTACTTTTCCGGTCTCGATTATTTTTGCTACATGAGTTCATCTAAGAAAAGCAGGAGTAAAAAATTTCCTGCACAACAAACTAACATTGCTGCAAAAAAAGATGCCCCTCCTGCGCGCAGCAACCGGGCCTTGCTGCCGGTGGCTTTGATATTGCTGCTGACGGTTATAGTATATGCGCCTTCTCTTAATAACAAATGGACGAATTGGGACGATGAAGGCTATGTGCTGAAGAATGAAATAGTAACAGGATTCGACATCAGCCGCATCATGACCGAACAGGTGATGGGTAACTATCACCCGGTAACGGTGCTCGTGCAAGCCATCGAGTATGCTTTTTTTCAGGATGATGCGCAGGGCTTTCATGTCATCAGCTTATTGCTGCATCTGTTGAATGCATTGCTATTGTTTTTTCTTGTACAGCGGCTTTCGAAAAATGACATTGCGGCATTCATCTGCTCACTGCTGTTCGCTATTCATCCTGCGCATGTGGAGTCGGTTGCATGGGTGAGTGCACAGAAAGACCTGCTGTATACCTGCTTCTATTTTGCCGCATTGCTCTGTTATATTGGTTATAAGAATGACAGGCGGAAGCGTCTTCTGTATGTACTCCTGTTGCTTTTCTTCCTGCTGTCGCTGCTGTCAAAGGCGCAGGCTGTCACCCTTCCGGTGATCATGCTGCTGGTGGATTGGTACCGGAAGGAGAAGTTCACCGGCAAGTTGTTGCTGGAAAAACTCCCGCTGTTTGTTTTGTCGCTGTTGTTTGGGGTGATGGCCATCTATGCGCAGCGGGCTTCCGACTCCATTCAGGATATCACATTATATACTTTTCCTGAAAGGCTGATGTTTTCCGCTTATGCCATCGTAAGCTACCTGTACAGATTAGTATGGCCGGTTTATCTTTCGGCATACTATCCGTACCCGGAAGAAAGCAACCATGCATTTCCGGCAATGGTGTATGCCGCACCCGTTATTGTGCTGCTGATCGCATTGCCGGTTGCCTGGTTCAGGAAACAAGCCGGCTGGCTTGTTTTTGGTTTGCTTTTTTTCCTGGTGAATATATTCCTCGTCTTGCAGTTGTTGCCGGTGGGTGGTGCGATTACTGCTGACCGTTACACGTACCTTTCCTTTACAGGATTGTTTTTTGCCATCGCCATGTTTACTTCCCTTACGTGGCAACAACAGCTTCGTCATACTGCTGTCATCAGGTGGCCGCTGATGATTTGTGTATCCGGTTGGATGCTTTTTCTTGCATATACCTGCAGCACTCGCACGGCTGTATGGTACAGCAGTGAACAGCTATGGACAGATGTGATAGCCAAATTTCCACGGGTGCCTATTGCATATAACGACCTGGGTTCTTATTACCAGAAAAAAAATCAGCTCGATCTTGCCAAGAAAAACTATGATCATGCGCTGCGACTTCAACCGGATTTTGCGCAGGCACTGGTGAACCGCTGCGACCTGTACCGGGTGCTCAACAAAATTGATTCGGCCATCATGGATGGTAATCGCGCAGTGAAACTTAAGCCGGGTGATGCTGATGCGCACATGAATCGTGGCATCGCTTTCAGCATTGCGGAGAAAAATGACAGCGCCTTCACCGATTTTATGATTGCCATCCGCCAAAATCCTGCTAATGCACGGGCATATAATAACCTCGGCAACCTGTACATGATTAAAGAGCAGCCTGATTCCGCCATCGTCAATTACAACCTCGCCCTGCGATATGACCCTGCTTTTTTTGATGTGCTGAACAATCGCGGGCTGGCTTACCTGAAGACTGGCAATTATCCTCAAGCCGTGGCAGATCTTTCGGCGGCCATCGCCAACAACCCCAATGTGCCCAATAACTATTACTTCAGGATGCAGGCGCTGGAAAAGCTGCAACGGTATAAGGAAGCGACTGCCGATGCACAGCAGGTGTTGAAGCTGGGTATTCAGTTGCCGGAAGGTTACCTGCAACAACTGATTGCCGCAAGCGAAGGGCAGTGAAAGCTGAAGCTGCGATAACAAACTAAGTTTGCGTAAAGGACAGCGACACGGATCGCACGCAGATTTTTGCAATTCAATAATTCATTCTAATTTTTCAGTCAGAAAACAGGAGTTTATGAAGACTTACACATTGCTTGCCGCTCTATTGATGCTTTCCGTTGCGGTATCAGGTGGTGATCATCCATCCGGCAACAGTACTCTAGCCGCCACTGATTTTCCTTCTGTTACCATTGGTAACCAGGTTTGGATGGCAAAAAACTGGGACTACAAAACTCCCAAGAGCTGGTATTTTGAAAACGACTCCATTAATAACCTGAAGTATGGCCGGCTCTACTATTTCAGCAATGCGCTGGCAGCAGCCCCTCCGGGCTGGCACCTTCCAACGCTGGATGAATGGCAGGAGCTGATCAATTATTTTGGCGGCGACGATAAAGCACTGCCCGCTTTGCTGGAAGGCGGCGCTTCCGGACTGAACCTGCTGATGGGTGGTAATAAGAGTGCAAATATCAGCCCGACCGACATTTACAATTTCAAAGATACCTGGGGATTCTACTGGAGCTCCACCACCGACGGTGAACAGACTGCATATGGAATTCATTTTGAGAAAGGAAATCCTTCCATTGTCAAAACCACCTATCGCAGGGCGAATGGTTTTTCTGTCAGGTATATCAAGGATAAATAACATTTGCCATCACCCGTCATGGGTCTATCAGTATGAAGAAATACAAGCTGCATGGTGTGCTGAATGCCGCAGTGCCAATATGATGATTAGTGTAACTGTTAACGCCATTTATGAATGCTCATTGGAAAGGGCCTTTAAAACACCTATGCTGTGTGATGTTTCCAAAGTGCATACAGGTTTTGGTATCATGCCTAAGGTAACGCATACATCAGGCGATGCGAATTGGGGAAAGCCGGGAAGCAGCAAAAAAGTTTACGCTGCAAAATCACTGACACAAAAAGGCGGATTCGTTTCAGTGGATACGATTTTGGAGAGACATGAAAATCAATATTGGAAATTCCGGGTGGATGACTTTCAATCTTGGATGTTAGGTTTTAATAAGTTTGTTGGTGAGTGGAAAACAACACCGCTGGCAGCGGATAAAACAGCGATTACATATACGTATCAATTATATGCCGCTACTCCGTGGCTCTACCCGTTGAACTGGCTGTTTACAAAGTTTTTTTGGAAGGCTTACATGAGACAGGTGCTGGAAAATGTAAGAAAGCTGACATATAGCAAAGCGCCTTATCTGTATCCATAAGAATGCTTTCAGTATCACAGCATGTATCCGGAACTGCGTCGCATACTTAAAGCCTGAAAAAAATTATTCAATGCCCGGTTATGAAGATGGAGCAGGTTGCGTTTTTACATTATGTCCTGATGAAAGATACCGGACAGTCATCAGCCGGCAACAGGTGCTTTTCGAAATAAGTGTAGGCTGCCTGTAAATGATGTTTCACAACCGGCCCGGCCTCTGTTCCCAGCGACCAGTTATCACCTTCCAGTGCGATGGTATATGCAACAGGATTTCTGTCGTACAACATCCGGGCGAGATAAAGAATGGTTTCCGGTGACTGCAGGTGAGAAGAATAATAAAAATGGCCCGCTGCTTTGATGCGTTTGATTTCAAATCCATCGGGCAATGCAATATGCGATGCATCGGCAAAGAATACCCTGTCGTACCGGCTCACCAGTTCAGCATCTTCAATCTGCAGCTGATAACGGTATTCGCAATGCAGGTTGGGCAGGTGAGCAGCCATGTCGGCAAACAACCAACCTGCGCCATCATCGCTGCGGCCGCTGTTACCAATGCCGATTAACAACGCCGCCGGTTTATCAGTTTTTATGTTTTTCATCAATGAGTTCTCCGAGATGATTATAAACTTCTGCATGCAGCGGCATTTTACCCATTGCCTGTGTCGCGCAACTGAGGCATGGATCATAGGCCCTGATCGCTACTTCCACCTGGTTGAGCATGCCGTCTGTAATGGTGCCGCTGCGGCTGATCACATTATTGGCCACCCATTTTACGGCAGTGTTCATCGCATCATTATTGTGGGTGGTGGAAACAATCAGGTTGCAACGTGTAATCATGCCTTTTTCATCCACTTCATAATGATGTGTAAGCGTTCCGCGCGGTGCTTCAATAATGCCAATGCCTTTTAAACGTGGTGTACCTTTTCGAATAAGGTCGTTACCCATGAGAGCAGGGTCATGCAGCAAATCCCTGATCACTTCAGCGCAATGAAGCACTTCAATCAGCCGGGCCCAGTGAGAATACATCGTGCTGTTGTTAACTTTTTTGCCGGTAAAAGCGATAAATGCCTGCCGTTCTTTTTCAGCCAGCGGCGTGGTAATGAAATCACAGATATTCATGCGCGCCAGCGGCCCGACGCGGTTCCATCCTTTATCTCTACCTACTTCTTTCAGGTATGGAAATTTCATATAGGACCATTGCGCCACAGCTTCAGAAAAATATTCCTGGTACAAGTCGGTGGAGATATCGTTGAGCGTGATGTTGCCGTCACTGTCGATGGCGCGGAGCCTGCCATCATATAAATCAAGCCCGCCTTCCTGATTCACCATGCCGAGATGGCCGGAGGGGAAAGCCGCGAACTCATCGAGGAATTTGCGGTTTTTCGCATGGTAATCCTTCATGAAATTGACGATGGCCAATGACCATTCAATCATCGTATCAATATTCTCAATCTGCTTCCCACTCAGGAAGTAGTCCCGTTCTTCTTCGGTAAGTGTTTTGTGAACACCGCCGGGCACCGCCAGGATGCCATGTATTTTTTTTCCTGCCACGGCTTTGATAATCTCCTGCCCGAATTTGCGCATGGTAATGCCCTTGATGGCCAACTCCCTGTTCTCCACGGCAACAGCCACCACATTTCTTTTTTCGGCAGGTGCATCCATTCCGAAGAGCAGGTCCGGTGATGCGAGATAAAAGAAATGCAAGGCATGCGATTGAAACACCTGCCCGAAATGCATCAGCCGGCGAAGCAGGATGGCCGTTGGTGAAAGGTCTTTGGGGTCGATGCCAACCAACTGATCCACAGCTTTAGCCGCAGCTAGGTGATGGCTGACCGGGCAGATGCCACAGAGCCGTTGCACCAGTACCGGTGCCTCCCAGTAAGGATGTCCCTGTATGAATCTTTCAAATCCCCTGAACTCAACTATATGAAAGAAGGAGTCTTTCACTTGTCCGTATTCATCGAGGTGAATGGTGACCCTTCCATGGCCTTCCACCCTTGTAACCGGATCAATCATTATTTTTCTGTTCATGTCAGTGGTGCATTAGTCGTATTTAAATTCTGAATACAGGATGGAATATTCTTCACCCCACAACAGGTTCTTCACGGCTTTCCAGATATGATTGGCATCAGGCGGACAGCCGGGAATGTAATAGTCGATTTTTACGATCTCGTTGCAGGCATACACCCTGTCGAGAATTTTCGGCAAATCTTCATGATAGGGAACAATGGTATTGCCCGGCTCGCTGGTGACAGAATTCAGGTACGCTTCTTCCAGGCATTCACTCAATGGAATGGCATTCCGCATGGTTGGTAATCCGCCCCACACGGCACATTCACCCAATGCTACGAGGATGTCGCAGTTTTCCCTGAAGTAGCGGAGTGTTTCAACATTTTCTGAGTTGCAGCATCCGCCTTCAATCAACCCTATATGACAGCGGTTATTGAACTTCTTGATATCGGTGAGCGGCGACTTGGTAAATGAGACCAGCTCAACCACGTCGAGCAGCTCCGTATCAATATCAAGTAACGACATGTGGCATCCGAAGCAACCGGCTAATGAAACCGTGGCAACTATCTTTTTTTCCATCGGCACTGTGCGCTTCTTGTGTGCGGTTTTTTTGTTGTAGTCTTTTTGTGACGACTGCAAATCAAATTTGCGTTCGCCGAATGGCTCCGACTGATTGACGCCCCTGATAATAATGGCTCCGGTAGGGCAGATCTTCATTGCATTGATGGCTTCTTCTTCCGTGAGCCGCGCTTCCTGCTCATAGTCTATGCCGACAAATGTTTCATTGCCCCTGTTCTGATACGTGAACACCCGTTTGCCATCGCTGGTAAGCACGTCCACTACGCAGCGCATGCACTTGATGCAGCGGTTGTGCTCCATCACCATCCTGCTGGGATTAAAATCGATAATGCGGTCTTTGAACAGATGTTGAAAACGGGTTGAAGAAACACCGAGTTCGTAACCCATATGCTGGAGGTCGCACTTACCACTCTTCTCGCAGGCCGGGCAGATGTGATTGCCTTCGGCAAACATCATTTCCACGAGCGCTTTGCGTGTATCTGTCAGTTCCGGCGTGTTCACTTCCACCGTAAGTCCTTCCGTTACTTTCTCCGTGCAGGCCGGCCCAAACTTGCCATTGATCTTACACGAACAAACCCTGCAGCTTCCGAGCGGTGGTTCAATATGCTCATAGTAACATAGCGATGGTATGAAGATTCCGTTTTCCCTGGCTGCAATCATCAGGTTTTTTCCTTCTTCCACCTGTAAGGCTTTGCCATCTATTGTGATGTTGATCATCTTTGACATAACCACTTAAATTTTATATCTCTCGTATTCTTCCGTAGCGGCCTCCATATCAAACTTCAGGCTGAGGCCATTAAAATCTTTGTCCAGCTTGCTTTTGAAATAGT
This sequence comes from Chitinophagales bacterium, assembly GCA_019694975.1. Taxonomy (NCBI): domain Bacteria; kingdom Pseudomonadati; phylum Bacteroidota; class Chitinophagia; order Chitinophagales; species Chitinophagales bacterium. The sequence continues at coordinate 774,881 of JAIBAY010000001.1, read as the reverse complement.
CATGGAATTTATCCATTGCATAGATCAGGCTGTTGGTCGCCGTCTTGCCTAATCCGCACCGGCTTGTGTTTTTCATGATGGTTCCCCAGCTTCTCAACTGTTCCAGATCAACTTCTGTAGCCAAACCGTTATCCAGCCGTTCAAGCTTGCGCTGAATAATGAAGTTGCCGGCGCGGCAAGGCGTGCAGATGCCACATGATTCGGATTTGAAAAATTCAGCATAATTCAGCAGCACCTTCACCAGGTCGCGCTGCCGGTTAAATACCATGAAAGAGCCTCCGCACCGCACATCTTTGCGTGCCATCAGGTCGAGCATGGAAATACGCCGGTACTTTTCTTTCACCGAAATGCATTCGCCCGACGGGCCGCTGATCTGAATGTAATAGGGATCATCCGCTTCACAGAGTTCGAGTAACTCGGCCACCGTCATGCCCCATTCAATCTCATAGATGCCCGGTAACCGGCAATCGCCTGAAACACTGATGAGCTTTGTGCCGGGCGAGCCGGGAATGCCAAGCTGAACATAAGCATCAGCCGTCATCTCCACGATGCGCGCTGCTGCACAAAACGTCTCCACGTTATTGATGACGGTAGGTTGTTGCAGGTAGCCCTTTTCCACCGGGAAAAACCACTTCGTACGCGGCTCGCCACGTTTGCCTTCAAGCGATTCCAGCAGCGCTGTCTCTTCACCGCATACATAAGAACCCGCACCTGACTGAATCCTGATATCAAAATGAAAACCATGAATGCCACCGCAGTCGTCACCAAGCAAGCCGGCGGCTTTGTATTCATTGATGGCATCATCGAGCCTGCTTTTCAGCCACGTGTATTCGCCACGCAGGTAAATGATGCCATAGCCTGCTCCAATGGTGTAACCGCAGATGATCATGCCTTCTATCAAAGATTTTGCCTGGCTGTTGATTAATACACGATCCTTAAAAGTACCGGGCTCTCCTTCATCGGCATTGCAGATCACGACTTTCGGCTGTGCAGGTTGCAGCATGGCGGCATTCCATTTCTTCCACGTCGGATAGTTTGCTCCGCCGCGGCCCGCCAGTTCCGCTTTTTTCAATTCATCCAAAACACCCTGAGCGCCCAGTGTTTTTGCTCTCGACAGTGCTGCGCCTTCTTTGAATGCACTAAAGAAAACGCTCTTGCCGTCGGATGGTGTATAGCGGATATGATCGGCAGGCGCATCACAGATGGCCTCCGGCCTGATACCGTTTTTCAGTGCCGCAATCGTATCCTTCACCTTTATGGCATTCAGGTTGGTGAAAGGATAGAAGTTAATTAAAGCGGAAGGTTCCTGATCGCTCAAGCCAATGCAAGGTGTAAGAAACAACCCAAATGTTCCGGTACGATCCACCGATCCGAAGGTGGTACCGGTCTCCCTTTCAAAGGTTTCTTTAATTCGGCTGAATCCCTTTAAATCCGCAACTATACTGTTATTAAGATAGATCGTGAATTTGCCGGCCGGCTTGCGGTGGAAAAAATGATAAAAGGAAACTACTCCCTCCACTTCAATAGCTGACAGATTAAACTTCTCCGAGAGCTGCCTGATATCGTCATCGTTAATAAATCCATTCTTGCGCTGCAACTCCCACAAATGATTCAGCATTTGCGTTTGAGCAGGTTCGTCGGGTTTCAAAAATTTTTCTTCAGACATGACTACTGAATAATTATGTTAAAAAGAAAGGCTAAACTCTTTTTTTAATACGTTATGCCATATGATTAATATCATGATCGGTACTGATTTTAGGCAGTCATCAATGAAAGCAGCAGTTGTTCCCCGGGTGCTAATTGGAAGCTAACTCAAAACAGGTAATCGGTGCGGTCATGCCGAATTTCTTTAGGCATGACTCCAGGCATTTTGTGATAGCTTCTTGATACATCCTGCTGGTACAGGCTCTCATCACAAGTGATGGCATTGAACAGTCAACCATAACGAAATGACATTAATCATGAGGACATATGATTTTTGTTAAGGGTGCATAACTTGCTTTTTATCGTAATATTGGAAAGAAAAAAACAGTACAACATGAAAAAATTAATGAGCCTGAGTTTGCTGGCAGGGTTACTGCCGTCTATTGCTTTAGGGCATGAAGGCCACGGCCATACCGACGGCAACACTATCACGCATTACTTTGTGGAACCGCAACATCTTGTCTTTGTATTAGGCCTTGCGGCAGTAGTAATTGCCGGAACAATTTTTTTCAGGAAGAAGGACAAGCCGGCAGAATAGCTGATGACAGCAGCATGAGCGTATCATATTCCGCAATGATGGTCAGCTGCCAGGGGTGAATGGCTTGCATAATCTTATCATGATGTTAAAAGTTAAATACTATGTGTGCAACTTGTGGTTGTGAAAGTAATGGAAGTGTTTCCCTCCATATGCCGGGCAGTATTCCGCGGCAGGGGCAATTGCACCTCGACCGTTCTCCGGCTGCTTCTTCAGCGGAACCGCTGCAGCAGGATCCGCAAAAGCATAGCCAGCATAAGACGCTCATTTCCGTAGAGCAGGATATACTGCAGCAGAATAACCTGCTTGCGGAAAGAAACCGCGGCTACCTGGAAGCAAAAAACATTTTTGCCATCAACCTGGTGAGTTCTCCCGGTTCCGGCAAGACCACCTTGCTGGAGAAAACACTCAGGGACCTTAAATCAGGCTATGAATTTTTTGTGATTGAAGGCGATCAGCAGACAAGCCTTGATGCCGACCGCATTTATGCGACCGGAACAAAAGTGATGCAGATCAATACAGGAAAGGGTTGCCATCTCGATGCCAATATGGTTCAACAGGCAATTCATCGTATGAAGCTGAATGAAAATGCGGTGCTTTTTATTGAGAATGTGGGCAACCTTGTTTGCCCTGCTATGTTTGATCTGGGTGAAAAAGAAAGAGTGGTGATTATGAGTGTAACGGAAGGGGAAGACAAGCCGTTGAAATATCCTGAGATGTTTCACACTTCCACACTCTGCATCATCAATAAGACGGATCTGCTCCCTTATGTTCCGTTTAACATGAAAAAGGCAAAGCAATATGCGAAAAGCATCAATCATCAACTTGATATCATAGAGCTCAGTTGCCTTACCGGAAATGGTATGCAGGATTGGTACCATTGGCTGCAATCGAAAGTGAAGGTGCACGAACCCGCCTGAAGCATGTCATGAAAACATATCACATTCATATCGGAGGGCTGGTGCAGGGTGTTGGCTTTCGGCCGCATGTATACCGGCTGGCCATGCAGCATGGATTGAATGGCTGGGTTAGTAATGCAAAGGACGGCGTGCATATCGAATGCAATGCATCGGAAGAAAGTGCACAGCAATTTTATGCCGGCATCCTTGCCGCAGCTCCGGTGAATGCGGTTATTACAAGCCATACCATAAAGGAAATAAAGCCGCATGTCTTTGTTTCGTTTACCATCCGCGAGGGCGAAGTAAATGCCGGCACCGATTTGCTGCTTACACCTGATTTTGGTATGTGCGAGTCCTGCAGAAATGAAGTGCTCGACAGCAGCAACAGGCGTTATCATTATCCATTCACCACCTGCCTGCAATGCGGGCCAAGGTATTCCATCATCAGGGAATTGCCGTATGAAAGAAGCAATACCTCAATGGCTGCTTTGAAGATGTGCCCTGTGTGCAACAAGGAATATTTTGATGTCGGCGATGACCGGTACTACAGTCAGACCAACTCTTGCCCGGCCTGCGCTATTCCGATGCACTTATACGATGCAGCAGGTGTATTGCTAAGCAGTCATACGGATGAGTTGCTTCACCAATTAAACACTGTACTGCTGCAAGGTGCTGTAGCTGCCGTTAAAGGAATAGGCGGCTACCTGCTGCTTTGTGATGCCGGCAATGCAGCGGCAGTGCAGCAGTTGCGTCAGAGAAAACACCGGCCAGCGAAACCTTTCGCCCTGTTATACGCTGACATTAACTTCGCAAAAGAAGATGTGATTATTTCCCGACATGAGGAAGCCGTTTTGAAAAGCAAAGCCTCACCCATTGTTCTCTGCCGGTTGCGGGATGATAAAGCAATAAATATCTGTGCTGCCGGCATCGCGCCCGGGCTCGGCAGCATTGGGTTGATGCTTCCGTGTTCACCGTTATTGTTGCTTGTTGCCGGCACATTTGGAAAACCACTCGTGGCTACGAGTGCCAATATCAGCGGATCACCGATCATTTCAGATGATCAGGAAGCACTGGAGCTGTTACACGGCATCGCAGACTATGTAGTAACCTACGATCGCGATATTGTAATGCCGCAGGATGACAGTGTGCTGCAGGTTACTGCCACGGGCCGGCAAATAATTTTGAGACGGAGCAGGGGACTTTCGCCGGGTTACTTTCCCAATCCGCTTGCTGACACACCGGAGTGCCTGCTTGCCATGGGCGCGGAGCTCAAAAGCGCATTTGCCATTCAACATAAGCAGCAGCTGTTTATCAGTCAGTTCCTCGGCAACCAGGAAAATGCAGCATCACAGTTTGCCTATGACAAAACGTTGCATCATCTTTTGCAGCTGTTGCAAATGAAGCCCGATATGATCCTTGTTGATAAGCATCCCGGCTATTTTGTATCGGAGCATGGAAAGGAAATAGCTGCACAACAGGGAATTCCTTACATCAGCATTCAGCATCACAAGGCGCATTTTGCCGCTGTGCTGGCTGAGAATAACCTGCTCTGCAGCAGGGACCCGGTGCTTGGTGTTATCTGGGACGGCACAGGTTATGGCGATGATCAACAGGTTTGGGGTGGTGAATTTTTTCTGCTGGAAAACGCTGTTCAACAGCGTGTGGCGCAACTGGAATATTTTCCTCAGCTCCTCGGCGATAAGATGAGCAGGGAGCCGCGCCTGTCTGCTTTATCCATGCTGAAATTTTTACCGGAAAGAATGAAGATCATGCAGTCCCGCTTCTCTGTGCAGGAATGGAAATATTATTTACAACTGATCAGTCAGCCTGCTGATCTGCTCACGAGCAGCATGGGAAGATTTTTAGACGGCATCGCTTCCATGGCAGGCATCTGTGATATCAACTCGTATGAAGGTGAAGCAGCCATGAAGCTGGAAGCACTGGCGCGAAAGTGTAATCGCCCCTGGAAGGATTACTATCCTGTTCCGCTGAAAAATAACAGGCTTGATTTTTCCGTGCTCCTGCAGGAGCTGACCGATGATTTGGCACAGGATAAAGCCAGGGATGAAATAGCGCAAAAAGTTTTTTATTCACTGGCACATGCCATAAGGCGCGTAAGTGAACATTTCAATACCCGTAAGATTACATTCAGCGGCGGTGTTTTTCAAAATGCACTGCTGGCAGATATGATTACTGATTTAATGGGCGGCAATAACGAATTGTACTGGCACCGGCAACTGAGTCCGAATGATGAATGCATTGCATTCGGTCAGCTGGCCTGTTATCAGCTCCTGCGGCAACAGCAGCAGGAGGAGAAGCTGCAAAACGTATCCGTTCTGATTAACTGAAAATAAAAAATCGAGTACAATGTGTTTAGCAATTCCCGGTAAAATAATTTCCGTCAGCGAAGCCGGTGACGCCGCATTCCGAACCGCCAAAGTGTCTTTCGGCGGCATCAGCAGAGAAGTGAACCTGTGCCTTATTACGGATGCAAAGATTGATGATTATGTGCTCGTGCATGCCGGTGTTGCCATCAGCAAGGTGGATGAGGAAGAGGCGAAAGTAACGTTTGAATACCTGAAGCTCATCGGGGAAGCAGATGTACCCGGACAGCAAAGAGAAGAAAGACAAAGTGCCGGAAACAACGATAGCAAGGGAATATCCTAAACAGGATGCGAACATGAAATACTTATCAGAATACAGGAATCCTGAACTGGCCAGGCGTTACCTTGAAGAGTTGCATCGTGTAACAACCCGTCCGTGGACGATCATGGAAATCTGCGGCGGGCAAACGCACAGCCTTGTCAGAAACGGTATCATCGAACTGTTGCCCCCGCAGATTACCATGGTGCATGGTCCGGGCTGCCCGGTATGTGTAACCAGCATACAGGTGATTGATGAAGCGATTTATCTGGCGATGCAGGAAAATCTGATACTGTGTTCATTCGGTGATATGCTCCGCGTTCCTGGTTCCACCATCAGCCTGCTCGATGCCAAAGCAAGGGGCGCTGATATCAGGATATTGTATTCACCGCTGGAAGCAGTGCAGATCGCCATACAAAATCCGCAAAAAGAGGTTGTATTCTTCGCCGTAGGCTTTGAAACAACTGCACCGGCAAATGCATTGAGTGTGATTCAGGCAGAGAAGATGCAGGTACAGAATTACAGCATCCTCGCCTCACATGTGCTTGTGCCTCCTGCCATGGAGGCTTTACTGAGCGATGCGGAAAACAAAATCGACGGGTTTCTCGCCGCAGGTCATGTCTGTACCATCATGGGTATGGATGAATATTATCCGGTAGCCGAAAAATATAAAGTGCCCATTGTGGTAACAGGGTTTGAACCGCTCGACTTATTGCAGGGAATCCTCATGACGGTGATGCAACTGGAGCGTGGCGAATACAAAGTGGAAAATCAGTATGCACGCGCCGTGCAGCAAGCAGGCAACACAATGGCGAAAGCATCCATGGAAGAAGTGTTTGCCGTAACCGACCGCGTATGGCGTGGAATCGGGCCGATTCCGCAAAGCGGGCTGGAGGTGAATAACCGGTATAAGAAATACAATGCGAGACTACGTTTCCGTTTGCATATTCCACCGGCAGCAGAGAACAAAGACTGTATCAGCGGTGATATCATGAAAGGGCTGAAGAAGCCTGTACAATGTCCTAACTTCGGCAGCCGCTGCACACCTGAACATCCGCTGGGCGCACCGATGGTAAGCAGTGAAGGTTCCTGTGCGGCCTATTATCATTATACATCCGGTATTGCAAATGTGAAAAATACCATAGCAGATGAAGTTTGAATGCCCGATGCCATCCTTTGATTTTGATACCATCACCATGGGTCATGGCAGTGGCGGCCTGCTGACGCACCGGTTATTACAAAGCGGTGTGTTCAACCTTTTTAAAAATGATTTGCTCAGCCAGCAACATGATGGTGCTTCTTTTTCACTAAATGGCAAGGTTGCATTCAGTACCGACAGCTATGTTGTTACACCGGTTTTTTTTCCGGGCGGAAATATCGGCGACCTCGCCGTGAATGGAACCGTGAATGACCTTGCCATGTGCGGCGCCGAGGCGAAGTATCTGTCACTGGCATTTATCCTCGAAGAAGGGTTGCCAATGACGGAATTCTGGCAGGTGCTGGTGAGCATCCGTGATGCAGCTGCAGCAGCCGGTGTCATGATCATAACCGGCGACACTAAGGTGGTAGAGAAAGGAAAGGGAGATAAGATCTTCATCAATTCATCAGGAATCGGCATCATTCATCCGCAGGCGGCCATTCATCACAGCAATATTGCTGCAGGTGATCAGATCATCATCAGCGGCCGGCTTGCAAATCATGGCATTGCCATCATGAGTTTGCGCAATGGGTTGGAATTTGAAACTACCGTGAAAAGCGACACCGCTGCGCTTCATCGTACGGTGATGAAGCTCCTGCACCGTTTTGGCCGCTCCATAAAATTTCTGCGCGATCCGACGAGGGGAGGCCTTGCCAGTGTATTGAATGAAATTGCCGGGTTGAATCAACTGACGTATGAGCTCCATGAAACGGCGCTTCCGGTAGATGCGCAGGTGGCGGGCGCCTGTGAAATGCTCGGCCTCGATCCGTTGTATATTGCCAATGAAGGAATATTTGTGGCTGTGGTGGCGAAAGATATAGCGGAAAGTTTTGTTGATGAATTGAGAGCAGATGAGAACGGATTGCATGCCGCTGTCATCGGCGAAGTAACCACAACGCAACCGGGAAAAGTTATACTCAGGAGTGCCATTGGCGGGAAACGCATGGTGAGCTACCTGCAGGGTGAGCAACTACCGCGTATCTGCTGATGTAAATAAGAAGGCACGCAATAGCAGCATGGTGCACGGCTATTCCTGCACATGGTATGCAGTACTCTTCAGGTGAAATTTTCCGTATACAAAATTACCGTCCGGATAATGCCATACTGCTTCACCATAGGACATGATGTTAACGCCGCCGTTCATTTTATAATCACGCAGCGGCGTTGACCGTTTCGGGGCTTGACGAAGGTGGCGAATACGAAGCACAAAACTGTCAACCTGCACGAAAGTTTGATTTGAAAACTGAACTTGATTTAACCACTGAACCGCCAATTTCATAAACCCCTTGTTACCAGATGCCCTTCTGCCTGTCTGAAGATGTGTCGTGTCGATGCCGCACACACCGTCGGAGAAGAGATTTAGATTAGAAGCAGAACTTGCCCTGATTACTGTAAGCCCATGCGTTAGCGAAAATAATTTCTTAAAAAAAGAAGGGTTGGCCAAAATTTTTCTTGGGCGGGAGAAGAAAATACTCTCTTAAAAAAAATGCTTTCAGTTTTGGCTTGTGCGTTTTTTAAGAGTGTGCTTGGAATGTGCGTTGGTTATTTCAAGAGATGTAATTTATTTTCTTATCTGATTCTTTCAACTGCTTTTTCAAATTTCCTTCTTCGCTTGCGTAACCGACTGTGATGTTGTCTGCAAGTTCAATCATCATTTTGTTTCTTGTTGCTGCGGTTTTTTCTGTTACCCGTTTTACTTTTTCATTAAACGGAGTTACGATTAACATTCTGCCCTGCTCAATTGGTTTCTGAAATTCTTCTTCCACTTTTTTTTTCATTCCTCTTGCCAGTGCAACAATTATCGGCTGATTGCCTTTGAGTAAATAATGCAAAACATCTTTTTCTAATTGCGAATGAAAACCACTGATGATGCAATTACCTTTCTCTCTTTGCTCAATTGCCCAATCGTAACACTTCAATACAACTGATGCAGGAACTTTTCGGCTGCACAAAAAAGCTGTCTTGTGCTGCTTTAGAATTTCTTTGTTACCAATTTGATTTGATATTTCCATCGTAAATAAAAAAGGTCGGGTGAACCGACCTTCAAAAATAATTATTTGAGAGAATCATTTCTTCGCCTTTGCCTGAAATTGCTTTTTTGCTTCTTCAAACTGATGCCTTACAACTTCAATCAAACGGTCTGAAACAATGTCAGCAATTTCATCTGGAGACATTCCCTGTTTGATTTCTTTTGGTTTGTCAGAATGTTGTTTGAATGCAGAAAGAATATTTCTCTCTGAATTGAAACTCTGATTTTCGTCTGCATGAAATGTTATCAAGTTCATATTGTTTATGTATTAAAGTAGTTGTCTAAAAAATGCTGATTCAATTCTTGTCTAAAGTAGTGTTTTCTTTTTATCCAAATGAAACCATCTCCCTTTGAAATTATCGCAACATCCACTGGACCTCCTACACTTTCTTCTGCAAAGGTAATTCTTCTTTTTAGGTAGGTCAAGTAGATTAAACTCTCTGCCATTTCTGCAAGGTCTTCTTTTGAGAGATTGCTCACTGCATTCATCAACGGGTCAATGTAGTTGGAACGCTTTGTCTCATTGTTCTTTGCTGCATATGCTTCTGCAAGTGCATTTACATCAAGTCCTTGAATTTGGGCAGCAAGTTCTGGGTTTGCATCTCCGATTATTCCCAGGATTTCCTGATTGTATTTTGTAAAAGCAGAAACGAAATTTTTCAAATAAGTATTGTCTAATGTCGGGTCAATTCCTGTGAGGATAGTATCAATCACATCTGTTTGTGCAAATGGTCTGATTGCTCCTTGTGCTAAGTTTGAAATGGATGCTTCGTTATTTGTGTCGGCAAAATACCTGAGTCGTTGCTGAACAGCAAGTGAAATGTTTACAGGTAACAACTGCGGATAAATTTCTTCTTCGCCAAAACCTACAAACACAAGTCCTGTAAAATTCGTGAACGCTTCTTTTCGCCTGAGATACTGATGCAAGATGCTTTTGAATTTGGTAATCAGTTCTGGTGGAAGTACAAATCCGTTGTTTGTAAATTCTTGTGATATCACTTCAGCATACAAATCATCAGCAAAGGCACTGAAATTTTCCAAAGTATAATTTTCAAACTCTTCACAAATTTCAAGGTTCGTTTCAAGTTGCTGAGTTACTTCATCTGCTTTCGCATCAAGCAAGTCAATAATCTGCTGTTGATTTTCATATGTGGGGTTTTGTAAAAGATTTCGGTGTGCTCTCACTGCATCTTTTGTAATCACATCAATCATTGAAAAGCAAAAACTGAAAAGAAAATTTTTCTGAGTCGCTTCATCTGAAAATAAATTCTTCTCATGGAGAAATTGAATGAAATCATCTTGATACGCTTTTACTGTGGGGAATGAATCTTTGCCCAACTTTTTCCTGTATGTTTTGATGATTGTTTCCCATGGTGTTGCCATGAACGAAGCCGAATTGTAAAGCATCACTCCAACAGGATGATATTTTGAAAGAGTAAAAACCTTGTTGGCTCTGTTAAATATTTTTCGGTTGTTGCTGCCTGAAATGGTAACAGCACTGTCCGCTGCAAGTGCAACTGCCTGTTTGTTTAATATGCCTACTACTGCTGTCATTTATTTTGCAAGATTAATCAATTAAAATATTGTGTCGTGAATTTCATCACGAATTTTTTACCATCTTATACAAATCTTCCAATGCATAATCATTAAAATATTCCTGCTCTGCTTTTGCAAAGTCCTTTACTCTTGTTGCATCTAATTGCGAAATAGTGTCAACTGCTTCATCAAAGCCAAAGTTGTTTTCAAATTCATAGAAACCTTCTACCTCATAATTTTTACTCACCAGAAGCAAATGCAAGTGTGTTTGGTTTGCCAACTTTCTCCAAGGTTCAATCATTGTTGGTCTTGAAATGTCAAGTGGCTTATCAAAAATTACGAACGATTGGTTTACATCATTTGCCTGTGCAACCCAAAAGATGAAACTGTAAACAGGTCCAAAATTAGTATTGACTGCAACACTGCTTGTTAAAAAACGAAACGGCTCAACTGCTCTCAAATCATGAATGAAATCTGTTGGGTCAAAAATGATGAGCACAACTTCTTCGCCTACATTTTTATCAAGCACCAAACTCAAATAATAAATTCCTACTACCTCCATAAAACCTTTAGGCGGTGGTGGCATTACAAGATTGGTAACACCATGAATCCATTTGTTGTTGTGCTTACTCATTCTTCTTCTCCGTTTTCTGATTCCTTGCCCATTCTGTATTTAATATCATAGTTAATTATAAAGTCAAGTTCTTCGTCAGTAAATCCATAATGTTCCGCAAGCACTTCGTCAATTTTGTCAATGATTGATTTTGATTTCTTAATGTAGAAGTATTGCTTCTCCATTTTAAAAGTTCTGCCTTTAGCAGAATAGTTTCTCAAATTTACTGTGCTATTTTCTTGTAGGTCTTTTTGCAACTCCTTGCCAAACTTTGCTAATTTCTTTCTTGATGCATCGTTTAGTTTTTCAAGGTTAAAAGGAAATTCAAAATCACGACTATTAATTACTTGACAACTTGACCATGTTATGTAATGAATAAAATAAGCTGTGGAAGAAAGCAGTGAAACCAAAATGTATTTCAAATCATCACTTTCAACATAAACAGGTTTCATTTCACCTGTAGTAGTTTGTTTTCCATCTTCTCTAAATATTGGTGCTTTCTCAAGAATTTTCACCCAATACAGCACTGCTCTGAAATAAAAAAATTTGTGTGAATTCGGTTGATTCAAGAAATAGTTTTTAATGGTGGATTTTCCAGATTCCTTTTTCAGTTTAGTATTGATTGTGTAAAATATTTCTGATGGAATTTTAGGAATAGTTCCGCTTTGAATTATTTCAGTTGCGTTGCGATAAGTCAAATTTTCAAATAGAGAATCTCTATAATCGTTATACCATTTGTGATAAATAGTTGTCATTACATTCTTCTTCTCACTCTTTGATGAAAGTACAATTGCAAGCAACATATTTGCACCTTCAAAAAGTTTAGCTGGTCTCCAAGCGTAATTGCTAATCCAAGTATTTTTTTCTTTGGTAATAATCTTTTGAAGTGGTTCTAATTTGTCTGCTGAAATACTGCTGTTGGGAATTATCATTCCAAATCTCCCAGTGGTGTTCATTATTTTGAATGACCTTTCACAACAGAAGGCATAAAGATTAGCACAAGTCAAAGTGTCGTAACCTTTGACTTTATATTGATATGATGCAGCGGTGTAAACAACATAAGGCGGATTTCCAATTATAATATTAAAGCCCTTGTTGCCGCTTACAATTTCATAGAACTCCGCAAACCAATGAAAGGGCTGGTAACTCTCTAACCATTTTTCAAATTTCAATCCTTCGGCTTGTTTGTGTAAAAGCAAATTTAATTCGTGGTTTAATTCCTTCAATCGTCTTTGCAAATCATCTTTTGCTTTTTTGAATGCCTTGTAATCATCACCATAAGAAAGTTGAATTTCTTTGTATCGTGAAAATGCTTTTGCAACCACATCACATTTTTCTTCAATCACTGGTTGTGCAAGCACACCGTCAAGGGTATAAGCCAAACCTTTTGTCAGTTCTGCTTCTGTTGCAAAACCAACCAAAGTATTTCCGCTGCGAATATTAAAATCAATATCGGGCAATGGTTCTAAACCCAAATTGGGTTTGCGGTAATTAGCTTCAACGGTTGCAACCAACTTTAAAAACAAACGAAGTTTGGCAATCTCAACGGCTTCTTTCATGATGTCCACTCCGTAAAGATTCCGAAGGATAATATTTTTGTAAATGAAGTATTGCAGGTTCGGGTGTTCGTGTGCTGTTACCTGTGCAATGGTTTCTTCAAAGAATTTATATTTTCCTTTGGGTGCATCACTCACAAAGTTTTGCATACGCTGTATGCACTGCTCATAAAGTTCTTCCAGAATATTCATTGCAGCAAACAGAAATGCACCACTGCCACAAGTAGGGTCAATGATGGTAACGCTGTTGAGTGCTTTGTAAAATGCTTTTAAAAATTCAGGGTCGTTGGTGTTGGCAATGCTGTCAATAGCAAACTGCCGAATGTTTAAGTTGTAAGTAATAAAATCATTGATGGCTGTTACTTCGCTTTTTTCAATCTTGTTTTTTATTTCGGTGTAGCGGTTTCTGCGGTCAACTACTTCTCTCCAAATTTCTGTTGGCAATGAAAAATTTTCCGGTGCGGGTTTGTTCCATTCGGTTCGTGCCGAAATGTTTTTTATTCCGTCTGCAATTTCTTTCGGAAGTTTTTCTTCTGCTCCTTTTTTTACTGCATCGTAAATGTATTTGTCGCTGCTCTCTTTTACTGCTTTCCAAATTTCAGCATCAGCATTAAATGCTTTTGGTTGCTGCCGTTTTGTTTCGTCAAACAAAAAAGGAAGAATGCAATTCTTGCTGATGTAATCGGTAATATCTTCCTTGGTGTAATAAGCACCCATGTCGGCACGGTCGTTAATATATTTTTCAAAGATGTAACCAATCACATCGGGGTTAATGTCTTTGCCGCTTGCGGTGTGCCGTGTGTCCAAGTGCCATTCGTATTGGTCAAAGAATTCAAATATTTTTTCAAATGCTTTGTCGTCAATTTCAATTTTGCTGTGGTTCTTTTCCAGTTCGTGTTCGTCAAACAAACCACCATTGAGGTAAGGAATTTTTCCGATTTCATCTGTCAGCTTTTTGCTGTGGTCGGGTGCTCCCAAACCATCATGAAATAAATGCAGCAAAAAGTTTCGGTAGAAAGAATAGAATTTGTCCTTGCCTTTTTTCTTCTGACACTCTTTGAGTTTATCACTCAAATAATTTTTGTTGTTGTCTAAGAAACCTTTCTTCTGAATGAAGTAGCAAAACATCAGTCGGTTCAGCATGAGCGAAGCATACCACTCCTGATTTACTTTTTCATCAATGCCTTTTATGAACTTCAAAAAAGAAGTGTGCTGCTGTTTGAACTTGTCGTAAAACTGTTTGGTAACTCTCTCGTTGTTCTGATGAAAATTTTCTGTTACCCGTTTTGTTACATCAATAATGTTGATGTGTTCTTCTTCATCCAGTTCAAAGAAAATTCCTGCGGCTCGCTGATAAAGCAGTTCGGGGTCTTGCGAAATATGGTAACGGGTTTCGGTTATTTTGCTTGGTTTGCCTGTGTGCCTCACTACCAACTGCCAAATCTGTTCTTGTTTTTTTGCATCGGTGAAAATGAGCAGATGTTCTTGAAAAGATTTGGTAACTTTTGTTTCAATTTTTTTTCGTGTGCTGTAATCAGGAATGTTTTTGTCGGTGGTGTTGCACAACAATATTTTGAAGCCGCTTTTTCTTGCAACTGCTTTCAGTTCGTAACTGATTGCATCAACAACAATGGGAGTGGTGGTGGTATCGTTGTCCCAACCCATTTCATTAAACATTTCACGAAAGCGAAACTGTTTTATGTAGTCAGAAAATTCTTGTTTGGAAATTGCCATCGGAAATAATTAGTTGTTGGTTAAGCCAAGTGAACAAATAATATGTGGTTCTTTCAGCGGTTGTTCATCAGGATTTACAATGCAGAGTTTATCTTCATCTCTCAATGAAACAACTAATGATGCCAGCTCATCATCACCGATTCCCGATTTCAAATGTCTGTTGATGGTGTCCTTTGCAAATTCTTTCATCGGGAAATTTAAAATATCATCCACTGCTTTTTTCAATGCCTCGTTCACAAACAATGTTCCTTCGTTTTCATCGCAAAAGTTTTTCAGTCGTGTGTAGGTTTTGTATTTCACGCCTGTCTTTTTTCCCAATGAACTTCCAGTGTTCCGTTCATCTTCACGAATGAAATCAATTCCTGTTTTTACAATTTCGTGGTGGTTCTCCAATTTGTATTTCGGTTCTGTTTCTTTGGTGCATTCAGCCGCTTTCAAAATGGTGAGTTGCGATTGGGTTAAAATATTTCCCTTGTTGCTCAGCCATGCAAGCACATCATTTTCTTCGTGTGTCCGTGTGTAGATTATGACACCTTCCTTCTCGGGTTCAAATGTGTTATGCTTGGTTGCGTAAACCACATTGGGCAAATCGGGAATTAATTTTTTGAGAGAAGCATCTTCTTTAATTGCGTTTGCCCAAATCTGAAAAGCATAAGAAGATAAATCAACTTCAGTGTCGGTTTCATCTTCGTCCAACATTCCGCTTTTCTCATTGTATAAATCTGCAATGTTGATGGGGTCTCCATCAAAAAAAACTTCATCGCTTCCAACTACTTCTGCATTTTGTCCGATGCGGTTTCTTAATCTACCTCTCAAATTAATGATGCGTTCAATTCCATCTTCAGGTAAAAAAGAATAACACAAAATCTTTTCTGCTTTCTGTCCGATACGGTCAACCCGTCCTGCACGCTGTATGAGGCGAATGATTGCCCAAGGCAAATCGTAATTGAGAACAATGTGTGCATCCTGCAAGTTTTGTCCTTCACTCAACACATCGGTTGCAATTAAAACTCTGAGGTCTTGATTGGTTTGTTTCTTATTGCTGATTGGACTGAAACGATTTGCAAGTGCAGTAGGGTTTTCGTTGTCTCCTGTTACACATTCCATTTTTGTGATTCCTCTTTCTTTCAAATTTTCGGAGAGATAATTTGCAGTGTCGGCAAATTGTGTGAACACCAAAACTTTTTCGTTCTTGTGTTTTTTAGAAAGCAATTCGTAAAGTGCATTTAGTTTTCTGTCCTGTTCTGCTGTCCACTCTTTTCCGATTTTCAGAATCTCAATAATTTTATTTCCATCGCTGATTAAAGTTTGTGTAAGTGTGTTTGAAAAAAAATCTGCTCTTATCCAGTCAAATTGTTTTTCCATTGCAGGACTCTTGAATGCTTGGTAAAGCTTTGCAGCGTTCTGCAAATAGGTTTCGGGATTCAGAATTAATTTGAGTTCATTCTCATTTCCGTCTGTGTCGCTGTCTTCTAAAAACTCATCCAAGTTTTGAGAAATGTTTTTTCCAATGGGCAACGGCAAATTATTTTCTATAGCATAAGCGAAAACATAATTCCGCAAGATGTGTCTGCTTAACGAAAGCAGAAAAGAATATCCACTGCTCTCTAATCGTTTGAAGAGATTTGTTCTGCAAAATCCCATCAGGCGTTTACCTGCCCGTGAAAGATTTGCCATGATTACTTTTTCTTTTTCAGTTGGATTTGCTGATGGTGCTTTCTCCAAATAATTTTTTAGTCCATATCGTGCAAGTTCAAGTTTGTTGATGCTGTCAACTATGTTTTGAGAATAGAGCTTAGCGTAAATATCTTTTTTGTTGTCGGGGTCAAATTCAAATTCAACTTTCTTCGGAACTCTTTCGGGGAATGCTTCAAAATGTCCGTCAGGAAATTTCAATCCGATTTTTCCTGTTGCTGTGTCAGTGATTCCATAATTGTTTTTTATGAAACTTCTTGTTCTGCGAACCATATACAAACGCATCAACTCTCTCCAGTCGTCAGAAAATAAACTCCACTCAAATGCTTTAATACTTCGGATAAAAGTTTCAGAATGTTTTTCCATAAACTTTACTTGTCCGCCTAAATCACTGATGTATCTCTCTGGGCTGATGCCTAAATCTTTGTCGTCCTGAATAAATAAGCGAAGCTGATTTGACAAATCAATAAACGATTTGTTGTAAGGAGTTGCTGAAAGCAAAATCACTTTGCTTTCGTTTTCGTCCAGATAATTTTTGATTGCTCTGTAACGGCTTCCCTGGTCGTTTCGCAAGTTGTGGCTTTCATCTATGATTACTAAGCGAAATCTTTTCAAGTCACCCAACTGCGATTGAACTGAACCGACTGAAAGCACTTGTGCTTTCAGGTCGTATCGTTCAATGTAATCTTTCCACATCGGAATAATATTCGGTGGGCAAATGATGAGAGTAGAGTAGAAGTAGTTTTCCTCAAACATTTTTGCCAATGCACAAGCGGTAATTGTTTTTCCTAATCCCACTACATCACCAATGAAAACTCCGTCACGCTTGTCTAATTTCTTTGCTGCAATTTTTACTGCCGCTTGCTGAAAGTCCAAAAGTTCTTTCTGAAAAATTGCAGGCAAACTGTATTCATTCAAACCTGCTCTTGCCTCTTGTGAAAGATGATAAGCCATCTTCAAATAAATATGGTAAGGCGAAAGTAAACGGTCTGCTGCCCAACTGTTGTCTATGATTTCAATTAACTCCTGTGTGATGTCAATGCACCAACGGTCGTTCCATCTATCGTCAAACCATTCTGAAAGTTTGATTGCTGCATCTTGCTCCAACACATCAACATTCAGTTCGCCTTGTTTTGAAAGTCCTGATAATGTAAGGTTGCTGCTGCCAACAAAACCTTCCACTCGGCTGCGTTCTTTCTGATAGCACAAATAAAGTTTCGCATGAAGTGCATGTCGCAAGTGAAGTTTGACAACAACTTTGTTGTCCTTCATTTGCTGACTGAGTTTCCGCAATGCTTTTTCGTCAGCATCAGTTGGTGTTCCAACTGTCAACTGCTCTTTGAATTGTTGTGCTAACTTTTTTTTCAGTGGTGGAATGTCGCCTTGTTGTAAATCAACTTCGTCATCACGCTTTGCAAAATGTTCACGAATACTTTCAAGCGGAGATTTGTTCATGCCTACAAGCAAGCGGCAATATCTGTGAACATCGGTTGTTTTTTCAACAACTGTGTCGCCTTCTAAACTGTCAACCTTTTCAGCAACCTGTTTCCAACCGCTTAAATAAAAATAACCAACACAAAAGTCCGTTCGCTTTGAATGCTGCATGGATTCGTTAAGTCCGTGCGTTAAATGGTTCTTTATGTTGTCGTAAATCTTTGGCATATGCTTCCTCTAAATTATTGTTTTTAAAAAAGTATTCAAAGGTAGGATTTGGATAGAACAAAGCGTTGGAGAAAGCACTCTTTCATTTTTTTTCTGGGTTGGGTTTTAGTGCGGTTGCAAAAAAAATGAAAATGTGTTTTGAGCGTTGAGTGGGAGGGATTTTTACGAATTTATTTTTTGAAGCGTTGGCATTAGAACAGTGTCGGTTGTGGTCCATGTGCGTCAAAAAAAGTTTGTTCAATGCTCGTCAGTTGGAAGTTGCTTGGGCGTCATAGGGTTTCCGGTATCATGGATCTTGACACATGTCTGCTACATCCGTGTGATCGCCGGAAATATAATTTACCGGCTTGCCGTCTTCACCGAAATACAGCACAGCCGAAACAATGATATTGCCATTGGTGAAGGTACCGCGTACGGTGCTGTCATGCAGCATAGCCCGGTGAATCCTTTGGTCAATTAAGGTGGCAGGTGCCGGCAGGCACATGTCATTAAAAAGTGTAGCAGTTTCTGCTTTATTCATGGTGTCGCCTTCCTGATGCAAGACCGTGAAAAATCCCAAAAGCCTGATGTTTATTGTGGCAGTGCCGGCTGCATGGTGATGATAGCCATATACCGGAAGGCCCGGCATGCCTGCTCGCATAAAAGACAAACGTGAAGGATGCGTGAAAAAATTATGCTGTACGGAGGTGAACGGGAAATAGCTTTTTCCTTTGCGCGCATTTCACCATCAGATTCAATACGGGCATTCTTCACCTTTGGCTTGTTCACAACACCGGCATGCCGCAGGCAGCCTTGCACAGGTGCGGGTAATGTCTGAAGGTCAGCTTACGTCAGTACGGATGATAGAACAGCTGAAGATTGCTGAAGCTCAGCGTTGACATCACTGTGAAACTGATTTTCAAAAATCCGTCCCGGCAAGTAATGCGGCCAGAAGAATGATCACATTCGCTGCTGTTCCAAACTTTGCATCTTTCCAGGCATTGAAGATCAACAGCTGTGAAAGCAGCGCAGCCGGCACAGCGGTGATCCACCAATGCTGCATGCCGGCCAGTACGCTGATGGATGAAATGATCATTAACAACGCCGTCAGCAACCATAATAAACCTGCACCTTTTGATATGCCGGACTGGATGGCAGCGACTTTTGCGATGCCTGTTCCTTTCGCAAAGCCTGCCAGGTGAATGCAGCCATGTATAAAAAGCAGGAATGAAAAAAGACAAGTGATCATGATATGATGCTTGTTTTGTACAGCGTTTCAGCGAAGCGGAACTTTAGTACTGATTCGATGGGTGCAATTACAGGTTAATGCATGGTATATGGATGCCTTACCCGGTACTCATCATTTTCGCGCCCTGATCATCAACCAAAATCAGGAGGCACCGCCAACAGCATTTTCACCTTATTGAACTTCAATTTTTTGAACCAATGATTCACCATCAATACTCAGCCGCAACAGGTAAATTCCTGCGGGCTGTTTCACTTTATCAAGGAGCAGGCAGTGTGTGCCTGCAGCTAAATTTTCATGCAGTAACCGTTGAATTTCTCTACCTGTTAAGTCATAAAGCGACAATTCCACCACGCTCTTCCTTTTCAGGGAAAATGAAACGGTGGACGCATTACTGAGTGGATTGGGATACACCAGCAGGCTGCCGGTCGTTAAAGATGGCTCACTGATACCGGTTACAGCGTCAAGCCGTACGATCCAGACATCAGTGTAGCCATGATTGCCTGCAACATTACCGTTGAATGATGAAGTTGATCCTGCCAGCACATAGCCGGCATCAGCGGTTTGCACAGCGGAAGTTGCATTATCCATATCGGTTCCGCCATAGCAACCTTGCCACTCCATACTGCCTTCTGCTGATAACTTCACCAGCCAGTAATCCTGTGAGCCGTGATTCCCTGTAACATCGCCATCACTGGAAATGGAATTGCCTGCAACGATAAATCCGCCATCATTTGCCGGACTTACAGCCCATGCTTCGTCATCTCCGCTGCCGCCGAGCGATTGTTGCCATAAAATATTGCCGGTTGCATCGGTGCGTACCGTCCAGTAGTCGTAGGATCCGTGATTCCCGGTTACATCACCACTGTTCGATCCGGAATAGCCGGTGAAGACATATCCATTTTCACCGGCCTGGCTGATGGAATGCAAGCCATCGTTGTCCGCACCGCCATAAGTTTTCTGCCATTCCATATTGCCGCTGTTATCGAGTTTCACCAGCCAGTAATCTTCTGCACCGTGTTGCAGGGTTACATCACCATTGGATGATGCGGTAGTGCCGGCCATCATAAAACCATCTTCGGGAATTACAAGAATTGAGTAGGCCCTATCCTGCATGCTGCCGCCCAGGCTTTTTTGCCATTGCAGGTTGCCTTCGTTGTCAATTTTAATAACCCAGCAATCCAGGTCACCATGATTCACGGTAACATCACCATCAGCTGAAGCTGAATAGCCGGCAGCAATGTAACCGTCATCGCCCGATTGCTGAATGGCAAACAGTCCATCATAGTTGCTGCCACCATATGCATGTTGCCAGGTGATGTTACCGGAAGCATCCAGTTTTACCACCCATGCATCTTCAGATCCATGATTGCCTGTTACATCACCATCAACGGATGTGGTAAGGCCGGCCGCTATAAATCCACCGTCCGTTGTCTGCTGAACTGAAAATGCATAGTCATATCCGTTACCTCCCAGTGTTTTTTGCCATTCGATATTGCCTGCGGAAGAAAGCCTTATCATCCAGTAATCCTCGGCATCGTGCTTGCCGGTTACATCACCATCCACAGAACCGGCTATTCCGGCGATGATAAATCCACCGCCGGCTGTTTGTTGAATAAAGTATCCATAGTCATTACCGCTGCCACCGAGACATTTTTGCCAGTCAATGACCGGCGCCTGTGCAATACTATGCACGGCATTGATCGCTGCAAAAGCCAGCATGATCAACAATGAAAAAGTATATTTCATACAATTTCAATTTGCTCAATAATAATTTACCGGCGATATCATCATTGATTATCGCCAATGTAAAATTAGAACCGGCGGCTTTTACCAGGTATGATTTATATCAAGGTATGCGCGGTGTTGCTGTTTTGAATCCGCGGAAATTTATCCGAAACTGTTGCAGTATACAGGGCATTGTGATGCTTCAATGCTGAACGACCGGAAATTAGCCAATGATGATATTGGTGCCAGCTGTGATTGGATATGAAAGGATGCCGAAACAAGTTCGCCAGGAAGTCCGGTTAGTTGATATGATGACAGCGCAGAAAATAGGTTAGCTGCACTGATATCGCGACTGTGCAAACATCAGCAGGCAGTGCAAAACGAACAGACAAAAAACTAAATTTGTAACCTAAACAGATGCATTGAAAGATGGCTTTTAAGAACAAACAAATCAGTAATCCAAAAACAGGACAGGACATTAAGTTTCTGCAAACTGCTAAAGACACTGATGGAAAAATGTTAGAGATGGAGGCAACGTACAATTCTCACTCTAAAGAACCTGCGGCACACTATCATCCATTCCAGGTTGAGGATTTCACAGTTTTATCAGGACAACTAACGGTTCGTATGGACGGACAACTAAAGATTTTAATACAAGGTGACACTTTGCATATTCCAATAAACAAAGTTCACTCGATGTGGAACGACACAGATGGAAAGACGATAGTAAATTGGAAAGTTCAGCCGGCAATGGACACCGACAACTTATTAGAAACGGCAACCGGACTTGCAATAGATGGCAAGACAAATGACGATGGAATGCCAAACATTTTACAAGTTGCATTAATGGCAAATAAATATTCCGATGTGTTCCGACTTTCTAAGCCACCCTTTGCAGTTCAAAAAATTCTGTTCATTATCCTGACACCATTTTCATATTTATTCGGTTACAGACCTACTTACAAAAAATATCTTGACTGATATTCACAAGCCACAACAAAGTGTGTTCGGACTTCGGGCTGACGAGCTTCATTCGAACAGTTTTACAGCCGCTAATAAGGGGTTGGCAATAGCGGGGGTTCCGTGCTTCGCAGACACATTTGTGCAAGCTGGAAGTTCAATTCTCCGAATGAAGTTTAGTGCTAATAAAGCCCGCCATCGCAAACCCCCGAAACGTTCTACGCAGCAGCGGTTATCCTGCATTAATTTCAGCACCTGAAACAAACAACGTAATGACTGAAATCATTTACGCTATTCCGCTTTACTGCTCAATCACCAGCTTCTCCAACGCCTTCATTCCGTTGCCCGACAGATACAGGAAATACAAACCTGCCGGCACTTGTTGCAGTGAAATTTCTGTTTTTGATATGAATTCAGTTTGCAGCAATACTTCACCGATAACATTTCTCAATGTAAGATTCACCGGCCCTGTATAATTGCGCAGCCACAGCGTTACTTTTTCGCTTGCAGGATTAGGGAAAAGTGCAACATAGAAATCATGCTGTTGTTCCGGCAAGGCCGTATAATAACTGCATGCCGTGGTATCCGTGCAGTTGCCATTGGTAAATACAGCAGCGAAATTGCCGGCGAAACCCGGCACAAAAACCGGCTGATCGGCATCCGGCACGGGCAAGCCACTTTCACAAAAGATCCATTGCACGCTTCCATTGCCCGTGGCAAAAAGTGTATCATTGGATATTGTCACCGAAGCATTGATAACGGTAGCGGTGAGGTGAAGCGTTACCGTAGAGTCGCAACCGTTACTGCCGGCAACGGTGAATGAATAGTCGCCTCCGGCATCGAGTTCCGTACCGTTGAACAGTATCGTTTCGCCTTCACAGATACTGTCATAGAATTCTGTGAGCTGTAAGGGTAAAACCTGCAGTGTAAGCGTTATCGTTGAATCACATCCGTTAACGGAATGGAGTTGTGCTATATAAGTGCCTTCCGTGGAGATTTCAGCTCCGTTAAAAAAGTAAGTGCTGCCTTCGCAGATGGTGGCTTCCAGCAAGGTATCATAGCCGGGCAGCATGCTAAGCATCAGGGTTACCGTTGAATCGCAGCCGGTGATGGCAAACAGATCCGCGGTATAAGTTCCTGCTTCCGTAATTTCCAAACCGTTGAAAAGATAGGTGCTGCCTTCACAGATGCTGTCATACACAATGACATCATAACGCTGATACATACCAAGCGATAAGGTAATAGCAGAATCACAGCCATTCTCCGCCGGAAGGTGTGCTGTATAAATGCCGGCCGAGTCCAGCACGCTGCCTTGAAAAAGATATACATCGCCTTCACAAAAAGTATCGGTCAGCAGCGTAACGGAATTTGGCAGTACGGAAAGATTTGTTGTGACAATGGAGTCACACCCTTTCGGCGTCAACAGGTTATCAATGTAGGTGCCCGGCGTTTTCTGGTAAGCACCACCTGCGAAAATGCTGTCACCCGAACAAATAGCAGTATTGACTTCAGCATACCGCGTAAGACATACACTCATCTGCTGCACGAAGCAATCGCTTGTGCCTAATGAGGAGGCTAAGTTGAAGACAGGCGTTCCTGGATTGAAATCGATGGTTTGTTCAAATGCACCTGCCAGTGTGATGCGGCCTTCATCATCAGCATGAATAGAATGACCTATGGACGATGACAGTGTGCTGCCGAATCCATAGGCATTCACAAAGTTGCCTCCACTGTCAAGCCGCAGGTAAAAAATACTGCTGATGCCCGGATCAGTGAGGTTGAAAACGCCGGCGCCGGGATCGAAATCAACGGTGCCTGAAAATGCACCACTGATATAATAATCTCCGTATGAAGCGACATCCAGTTCACCGGCTTGTTCATTAAAGGTACCTCCTGCTGAAACAGCCCATTGCAAACTGCCGTCGCCGCCATGCAGTCGCAGCGCGAACAAATCGTAACCGCCATGGCTGATAAGATTAAACGTTCCGGAACCCGGATCAAAATCCATGGTGCCCTGAAAGACACCGCTCACGCCAATGCTTCCGTTGTTGCCGATATCAATGGAGTTAACCCATTCATCTTGTTCCCCGCTGAATACATCAACCCATCCGTAATTACCGTCTGCATCGAGCTGCAGCAAAAACGCATCAGACCCGAAGGCGAAAGCCGACATGGATTGTGTGCCGTTTCCAGGATCAAAATCGCAGGTGCCCCAGAATTCGCCGCCGGTGATCACATTGCCCAGGTCGTCCACATCAAGGTCGAATGACAAGGTGGAGGAAGAGCCGCTGATGGATTTAGCCCATACGAAATTTCCGTTATCATCGAGCTTGAGGATAAAGGTGGCATCTGGTCCGGTTGCAGTCAGGTTGTAAATGCCGGTTCCGGGATTAAAATCCACGGTGCCCTGGAAATATCCCGTTGCATAAATGAATCCGTCTTTCTCCGTAAGGCCGGTAATATAGTCAGTGCCGGTGCCACCGAATTTCGCGGCCCAGCCATAATTGCCATTGGCAGAATAAGCTGCAATAAAGGCATCATCAATGCCGGCAGATACCAGGTTATGCGTTGCAGGCGACGGATCGAAGTCAACGGTGTTTTGAAATTTGCCTCCGGTATAAACGGTATTGTTGCCGCCGATGCAGATATTTGTACCGGATTCCGAACCGGTGCTGCCTACACGCTTGGCCCATTCAAATCCGCCTGTTGGGTCTAACTTACAGATGAAGTTGTCGGTCAGTCCTGCCGATGTAAGGAAAAAAGTAGCTGTTGAAGGATTGAAATCAACCAGTCCCCAGAAACTGCCAATTTCATAGATGTTACCTGCTGTGTCTTCTGCAACCTGGAATACACTTTCAAAATCAGTGCCGCTCTGCTTAATCGCCCATTCAAAATCCTGCGCAAAAAGCTTTGAGGAAATAAAGGGCAACAGGGTGATCAAAAGTAAAAATCGAATCATATATGATGTTTCTGTTGGTAAAATTAATAGAAATCAATTTTTGACAAATTTAAGTCATCTTGCGTATGCATGACCGTGGCAGTTGTTTGCAGGTGAATAGGTGATGTTTGTCCTGCATGCTGCCACAGCTTGCATTGCTTCCGGATTGTATTCATCAACATCTCCATAAAATGCGACAACAACTGAGCATCATTACCCTGGGCGTAGATGACCTGCACCGTTCACTGAATTTTTACGAGCAGGGGCTGGGCTGGAAAAGGTCAGCGGCAAGCAACGACAACATTTGCTTCTTCCCGGCGGGCGGCATCGTTCTGGCCCTTTATCCGCGCGTGTTGCTGGCGGAAGATGCGATGGTGGATGCTGCAGGCAGTGGATTTACAGGCATTACCATCGCGTACAATGCAACATCAGCATCGGAAGTAGATGAGGTAATGAAGCAGGTTGCATCGCTGGGAGCTACCATTGTTAAACCCGCGCAGAAAGTTTTCTGGGGCGGTTACAGCGGTTATTTCAAAGACCCTGACGGACACCTGTTTGAAGTTGCCTTTAATCCTTTCTGGGAAATGGACCAGCAAGGCAATCTCATGCTTCCCTGAAACAAAGCAATGCATTTGCCACAATGAATGTCAAGCTGATGCCCCGCAGAAAAGTACTGCTTTACATTGCCATGAGCCTGGATGGCCGCATAGCAAAACCTGATGGTGATATTCGCTTTCTGGAAACGGTGGAGCAGCCGGGAGAAGATTATGGTTATGCGGCATTCGTTGCAAGTATAGATACTGTAATCTGGGGAAGGAAAACTTATGATAAAGTGCAGACATTCGGTACAGCAATTCCTCATGCGGATAAGCGAATTTTTGTGATCACCCGGACTTCCCGTCCGGCAACCGGCAACATCACGTTCTATTCCGGCAATCTGAAAAAACTGATTGCTGAACTGAAAGATGCGGAAGGAAAACATATTTACATTGACGGCGGCGCCGAGCTGGTGAGTGCATTGCTGAAGGAAGAACTGATTGATGAGCTGTATATTTCCATTATCTCGGTGGTGCTGGGTGAAGGCATACTTTTATTCAAAGACGGATTGCCGGAAATGCCGTTAAAGCTGTTGTCGGCGAAGACATTTGAGAAAGGCCTTACACAACTGCATTATGAAGTGGTTCGTACAAATGAAGACAGCAACGCCTGATTTTCTCAAAACATGGATGATATCAAAACAGATCGCCTCTTGCTTTGCCATCTGACCACAGCGGATGCACCTTTTATCTTTGAATTGTTGAACACACCCGGATGGCTGCAGTTTATCGGCGACCGCGGCATTAAGTCGGAGGAAGACGCAATCAATTACATATTGAACGGGCCGGTGAAGAGTTACGCCGAGAATGGCTTCGGCCTGATGCTGGTGAAACTAAAAGATGACGGCACCCCGCTTGGTATCTGCGGGCTTATCAGGCGTCCTGCGCTGGATGATGTGGATATAGGCTTTGCCTTTCTTGAAAGACACACCGGAAAAGGGTATGCTGCAGAAGCCGCCTCCGCTACCTTAAATTATGGATGGCAGGTGCTCGGGCTAAAACGTATCGTTGCCATCACTACGGCGGATAACCTCCACTCGATACGTTTGCTGGAAAAGACGGGGATGCATTTTGAAAAGAAGATGTTCATGGTAGGAGATGCAGAAGAACTGTTGCTATTTGCCATTCCATAATTTATTCAATCAAAAAAAATCCGTCTGATTACATTTGCCAAAAATCTCGGCATTGGAAAATAACCGGTTCGACATCATCATCATAGGCGGAGGCATTGTAGGGCTGGCCGCCGCATATAAGATCAACAAAAGATATCCGTCAAAAAAAATACTGGTGCTGGAGAAAGAAGCTGCAGTTGCAGCGCATCAGACCGGTCATAACTCCGGGGTTATTCATTCCGGCATGTACTACAAGCCGGGCTCCTACAAAGCAAAAAACTGTGTGGATGGCAGGCGGGAGCTCGTGGCTTTCGCGAAGGAGCACCATATCAAACATGAAATCTGCGGAAAGATAGTGGTAGCTACCGAATCGGCTGAGTTGGCGCACATGAACAAGGTTTTTAACAATGGGCTTGCCAATGGCGTGGAAGGCATTGAGAAAATTACTGCGGCGCAGATCCGTGATATTGAGCCGTATTGCACCGGCATTGAAGGTTTGTGGGTTCCGTGTACCGGCATTATTGATTATGCCGAAGTATCACGCAAATACGTAGAGCTGATTCATGCATCATTTGCCGGCAGCCGTGTACTGACAGGCCATGAAGCAACCGCATTTGAAAAGCATGATGGCACTACGGATGTGATTACGCCGAAAGGAAAATTCACGGCAAACTATATCATCACTTGTGCCGGCCTGCAAAGTGACCGTATTGCAAGAAAGGAAGGAGCGAAGATCAATACAGCCATCGTCGGTTTTCGCGGCGACTACTACGACCTGACGGAAAAGGGAATGAAGAAGGTCCGTAACCTGATCTATCCGGTTCCGAATCCGAAGTACCCGTTTCTCGGTGTTCATTTCACACGCATGATTCATGGTGGCACAGAATGCGGGCCTAATGCCGTGTTTGTTTTTAAACGCGAAGGATATGGTAAAACTGATTTTTCACTGAAGGATACAGCGGAAGCCTTTTCATTCGGCGGAACCTGGAAGTTCTTTGCTAAAAATATCAGCTTCGGACTGGATGAATACCGCGGCGCATTCTCCAAGAAATTTTTCCTGAAGCGATTGCGCAAACTCATCCCTGATCTGCAGTCTGATGATCTTCAGCCCGGTCGTGCCGGCGTGCGCGCCATGGCACTCGCGCCGGAAGGTGAGATGATTGATGATTTTAAAATTGAGGTGAATGGAAACACCATTCATGTGTTGAATGCGCCTTCACCTGCTGCCACAGCTTCACTGGCTATCGGTACCGCCATCGAAGGGATGGCCACGGAACACTTTCAGCTTGCCTGAGTCTTTCTGCCCGCTTCCTTTCGCATGGCTGAACAATGTATCACGTGATTTTTATGACGCCATACGTGCTTGGCATCATCCTTTATTGTTTTAGCAGTTTAAATGTTTTCACGAAAAGATCATCCTTCGCTTTTAAAAGGTACCAGCCATTTTCGAGCAGTGAAAAATCCTGCGCCTCCACATGCCTTCCTGCCCAGATTATCTGTCCTGTTTCATTCACCAGTTCATATTGCTCTCCGCCTTTCGCATGCAGCACATGAATGTTGGCGCTGAATTGGGTCGGATAAATGATAAGCCCGTCGTCATGCAGGCCGGCTGTTCCGGTATTCAGCAGGCTAACACATGCAGAAGTATCACTGCAGAATTCATTGGAAACAATTACGGCATAGCTGCCGTTGGGATCAGGTGTATAGTATTGATCCGTTGCGCCGGCAACAGGCTGAAAACCGTTGTCGCAGTCGAGCCATTGATAACTGGCGAATGTGGAATTAGTAGCGAGTGATGCATCACCCACGATGACGGTAAGATCCAGATTGCACCAGCTGATTTTACAATAACCATTTGAGCCAATTGCAGGAGGGCCGCTGTTGCCATTGCCACCGCCACCACCGCCTCCGTAACTTGCACCTGCTACCGAAGGATTGCTGACGTTACAGAAAGCATCAATAAAACCGGCGCCTTTTCCGCCATTGCCTCCGGGTGCTCCGCCACTGATGCCGCCGGCACCGCCGGGTGTAAGACAGTTGCTGCCATTCCATACTATAGTATTACCGCCATTGCTGCCATTGGCTGCCGCACCGGCAGCACCACCGCCACCGCCACCGAAGTAAGTCCAGTAGCCACCGCCGCCTGCACCACCACTCCTGTTGGAAATGTTACCACCTGATCCCATGCCGCCTGCACCGCCGCCGCCGAGGTTCGGGTTGGAAACGGAAAATCCGTTCTCTCCGCCTGAGGCGGCTATCAGCTGATCCACACTCGTTGTTCCTTCAGCACTTCCATTTCCACCGATGCCAACAGTAATGTTCAGCACACTCAGTGGTGATACCGTGAATTCACCACTTGCATAACCGCCACCGCCACCACCGCCGCCGCCATTGATGCCGCCGGTTCCACCTGCGCCTACCACTTCTATGGTGATGGCGGAAACATTTTCAGGAACAGTAAACGTGCCTGATGCGGTAAAAACCTGTACGCCGCTTTGAGCTGCCGCTGCTATCGCAGCAGACACGAATAACAGGAGTGCTATTGCTTTTTTCATGGGTGAATCCGCTATTAAGGAACGGCATGCTGCAATTTAAGGAA
Organism: Chitinophagales bacterium; assembly: GCA_019694975.1. Taxonomy (NCBI): domain Bacteria; kingdom Pseudomonadati; phylum Bacteroidota; class Chitinophagia; order Chitinophagales; species Chitinophagales bacterium. Next base: position 745,919 of record JAIBAY010000001.1, on the reverse strand, counting down.
TATTCATTGCCGTGAGCTGACTTCATGACTTTGAATTGTTATGAAGTTGTGTGAGCATAGAAAGTGGTATGCAGTCCTAAAAAATGTTTCCGAGGAAGCATAGCAAACAATACATGGTCAATGCATAATCATCATGCTATGTCATTCATAAAATCAAACGTTTCATAGATGGAAACAGTACCTGTTTCCGAGAGCTGTTGATCAGCTTTCACCTTCCTGTACCCTGGGCGGCTGATGACTCAGTTGTTTTTTCAGCCAGGCAAATCCTATGGCTATGGCCACACTGAGTATGCTGAGTGAATAAAAAGTTGCATCGAACCCAAAATGGTCTGCTATGCCGAGGCCGATAGGCGGCGCTGTCATCAGTGCGATGCCGAATGCGATGGAGTAGAGTGCGGCATACTGGCCCTGCCGTTCTTTCAATGGCTGCGACAAAGCATGATTCATCATAAACGGCATGGCAAATATCTCTGACAGGGAAAGGATGAGGATATAGATGACCGGCCAGATCAGCACACAATGTCCGGTGAGCAGCATGGCAAAAGCAACGGGTATGCACAACGTACCGCCGATGATGAAACGGAAAATATTTTTCTGCCGCTGCAGTGCAGTGATGAGCGGCATTTCTATCAATACTACCATCAGCCCGTTGATGGCCAGCAGCCAGCCAATGGTATCTTCTGAATAATGGCATTGCCTGCTGAAAAACTGTGGTATGGTGGCAATTATCTGGAAGAAGCAGATGCCATATAATGCAACGAGCAGGATGAAAAACAGGTATTTCCAGTCACGGTAAGCCGATGTGCCCGCATCATTTAATACCGTGCTGTTATGTGTTGTGTTAATGGCCTGCTGACGCGGAAGATATAACCATAACATCAGTGCCGCGGTGAGGCTTGTCATACTGTCGATGATGAAAAGCCACTTATATCCGAGGTGCAGCGCCACCATTCCGCCAATGGCCGGCCCGACGGTAAACCCCAGGTTGGCCGCCAGCCGCACCAGTGAAATGGAACGTGTACGGTTTTGTGCGTTGGTGAAGGAAGCGATGGCTGCAGCGTTGGCCGGCCGGAACATATCAGCCATGAAAGAATAACAGAAGATGATGGCCGCGATGGCAATCGCATTTGTAAAAAGCAACATCAGCAACAGAATGCAGGCGCTTCCCGTAAGGGACAGCATCATGATGTCGTGATAATTTTTACGGTCGGTCAGCCAGCCGCCGGCATAGCTGCCCAGGATGCTGCCGGCACCAAGAAAACTCATGATGATACCCGCATCGCTGATGCTGAAGTGCAGGTCGTTGGTGAGGTACAGGGAAGCAAAGAGCAATACCATCGATCCGCTCCTGTTGATAAACATGGCTATGGATAGCATCCAGATATTTTTCTGCAGGTTGCTGAAGGCCTGCCTGTATAGTGCGATAACCGGCATCATGGCAATTGCCGGTAAAAGTAAAATTTTGAATTGGTGAGTGTATGCAATGTCTGTGTATCAAATTATTGACATCTTGAATGAAAGGAAAGTAGTTTTTCCCTGTAGGATAAATATGCAGGCCATGAATTTCTGACATTGCCTCTCAATCACCACTGTTTTGAAATGCTCAGCATGATCTTAACTTTATGCATCCATCAAACACGAAACAATGCCCAATTGGCTCAGAACTTTATTGGCCGGATACGGCGCTTACAAATGGGGCGGCGGATGCTTCGGAACAGTTATCGTTTTCCTGTTCCTCTATTGGCTGCTTGGCCATGCTGGCTGCAATTAGCATCTTCCTGCTTCAGTAAAATCCTTGCGTGCAATAATTGCTGATCAAACAAAATCGACGTTGCGGATTTTCATCCGGTGACGATGCCTGTTGAATGAAATATTGTTTCAGAAAGGCGATGCATTCACCACCGTATCACCGATGGATTTCCACCAGTTTGGATTCGGCCCTTGCAGTGTAGCAAGTGCGCCATCACGTAGTTTGGCGGATAGTACATTCATGGTGAAGAAACGTTGCACAATATTCTGTACCCTGCTATCGCGAAGAAAGAGGCCGTGGTAATCGAGATGATCCACCGGTTCTGATAAGAGGCCTTTCTTAAAAATGATCAGCGTCTTCACGCTGTCTTTATACACGGTTGAACTTGGAACCGGCACCGTGCCGTCACCCTGCCCTGTTTTGACACAGCGTTTATCATCTATGATTACAAAGTTGCTGATCTTGCCTTCCTGTTTCCTTACCTGCAATTGTGTTACGGTATCATCACCCGAACCGGCCAGAATGATCATCCTCGTGCGCAGTTCTTCCGGCAGGTTATGGAGCTGAAACATTTTATTCCACCGGAAATCGGCCAGGTCTTTCAGCCGTGCCCTGAACAAGTCAGGATCATCGTCACCCACATTGGATTGCCATTGATTGAACTGCGTGAGTTCAATGTTCTTATTACCGTCTTCTGTTACAATGGAGCTGTCATACCACGGCAACAATTCAAAAATGGAAGGGTAGGTACGCACTACTTTACGGATATCTTCATTGCGGCCAAAGATGCTGTTGAGCAGGCTTTTCACTCCGCCATCTCCCTTAATCATGTGTATGAGAGCATAAGGTGATCCGCGAAAGGGCGGCGCAGTGATCACGGCTTTTGCAATGTCATTGTATTTGCCTTTCAGCTCGGCGAGGTAACACGAAAAAATCAGGCCGCCCATGCTGTGGGTAAGAAAGCGAAATCCATCACACGGATCACTTTTGTTGACTGCCAGTTTCTGTTTCAGGTATTGCGTGAATTCATATAACCGTTTTCCATTCACCACGCAGGAAAGACGCCAGTCATAACCGAACAGGTAGATCGGGCTGTTATCACCGTTTTCGCTGAGCTTGGCTGCCAGGTTCACCACCGACCGTTCATAAGGCAGGCGTGCCATGTGGTTTCGTTCAATCAGCGATTGCACATTCTCATCATACAAGGCATTCAGTTGCAGCCGCTCCGATATGTAAGGTCCGGTTACCTTGGTGGCGAGCGCAGTGCCAATGGTATCGTATGCATTCCATACTGTGGCAAAATCGAAAGTGTTGGCATTTGACAAAGCGGTTGCTTCAATGCCGGGAATCAGGATAATGGGTTGCATAAACTGATTTTTTACGTGAACCGAATATACTGAATATCCGTGGTTGCCTTTCTGCGACGGCCTTTCACGTGAAGTTTCTATTCAGCCGGAAAGGTGTCACATCAAAACTCAGCGGCTCTTCCATTGCCATTTCGCGCAATATTTTTCCGATGGCGCTGCTGAATTTAAAACCATGTCCCGAGCAGGCACTCACCAGGATGATGTTTTTATGATCAGGATGATAGTCAATGATAAAATGTTCATCCGGCGTATTGGTGTACATACAAGCCGTTGCATTGATGCAGGTGAGTGTTGCATTGAAATAATAATTCACCAGTTCGGTGATTGCCTGTATCTCTTTCGCATCAACATGCCGCTGAAGATCATCCGCCGTGGTGAGCTGCCCGCGGTGATGGATGGCGATCTTAATGCCATTACCAAGATCGGGAAATCCATAGAACATTTTACCTGCTTCATATTCCCGGATGAATACCGGAAAACGGCCGTGCTGAAACTGTGATGCCGCTGCTGCGTTGCAGGCGAACCAGAACAAAACCTGCCTTTTCACTTGCAAAGGCAGTTGCAGGGCAGGCAGCAAGTCAGTAATCCATGCGCCGTTGCTGATAATTACTTTGCGCGTCGTATAGGTCGATTGTGTGGTGTGAATGGTAACCACATCACCTTTACTTTCCAATGTAACCACCGGTTCATGGAAGTGAAAATCGACAAAGGGATTTGCCGACAACTGCAACTGTGCCCGGATACATTCTTCGGGAAACAACACGCCGGCATTTTTTTCCAGCAAGGCCACGGTGGAGGCATCTGTTTTCATTACAGGAAATTGCCGCTGTAGCTGTGCCTGATCAAGTAAGTCACAGGCAATGCCGAATTGTTGCGCACTGTGTGCCGCACCACTGAAAACTTTTTGGTCTTTATGCCCTAACATCAGTCCGCCGGTTTTTAAGAAAAGTTTTTTGCCGGATGCCGATGCAAGCTTATCCCATAAAACATAAGCCTGCTGCACAAGTGGCACATACAGCGGGTTTTCAAAATATGCTTCACGGATAATTCTTGTCTGACCATGTGATGAGCCGAAGGCATGCGGTGGTGTGAATTTATCCAGCACCAGAATTTTCAAACCTGAATCTGACAGGTGATAGGTTGCCGCGCTGCCCATGGCGCCTGCTCCGATTATGGCAATATCATAAGCAGGATTCATATTGATTCTTTACGGAGAGATTGATGCCGGCTATATACTGACTGACTGATGCAATTTATAAAAAATTCTATCATATGATCTTTCCGTAGTCACTTGTCAGCATGCATTTTCTCATCGGAACTAAATGCTGAAGGTTAAGTAAAACTGCACTGGTTAAAGTCTGGCGCAGGGCTTATCAGGAATGTTTCATCAATTGTTTTTATGCAGGAAGAATAAAATGCCACGCTTCGTTGTACGGTAACTTTACGTGAACATTTGCGTGAAGAATAGCGCTTAAATGCACTATGTAAATGAGCGGAAGAACCTCGTAAGCGTGTCGCAAAACCGGAAGGATGATAATGCAGAAAGCCAAATGGTATTTCCAGGCATGCATTATTAAAAATCAGCGAAGCAAAATCACGCTGCCTGATTTGTTCACCGTGGTGCCATCCAGGAATGTTGCAGTGATATGATACATGTAAATACCGGTCTCTGCTTCTGCGCCTTTATTCTTTCCGTTCCAGCCGGGCTGCTGATCGGTTGCCGCATATTCAAGCTTTCCCCAACGGTTGAAGATCTGCATCTCAAAGCGCTGAACATTTAACAGATGCGGCAGAAAAAAATCGTTCAGGCCATCACCGTTCGGCGTGAACACATTGGGTACGGCCAGCAGGTCAGGTGATTCTTCAATCATAACACTGTCTGTAATGATGCAACCGTTTGCGTCTTTCACTTCCACATAATAAGTTCCTGCAGGCAGGCCATTGGCCATTGATGAAAACTGTGGTGGCTCAGAATTCCATACAAATTCATAAGGAACATCACCACCGGTTACTGTTGCTGTTGCCGTGGCATCGCCGGACTGCCATTGAGATAATGGCGTGGAGGTGGTAACGACTGCCATCAAAGCAGGTTCGGTAATTTCAAACGATACCGTGTCTTTGCATCCGTTGGCATCGGTACAATAAACAGTATAACTTCCCGGCAGGAGATTTTCCATGAAGCTGGTATCGGCGGCAGATGCAATTCCCCAATTGTAGTGATAAGGAGCTGTTCCTGATAAGGGAATGATGAGTGCTGTGGCATCGGCAGCACCGTTGCAGGTAATGCCAATCAGGCTGAAGGTGTCAGTTAAGGCCGCATGCACTGTGAGGCTGGTGATGAAAATGGTGTCGCAGGCAATGGCGGAGGAGATGGTATCGGTGTAGATGCCGGTTGTATTCACGAAAATGCCGGATGGCAACTGGTAACTCTCGCCATCACAAATAGATGCTGAAATGTTTTGTATGATGGCCGGCAGCACGGAAAGATCAGTGATCAATATGCTGTCGCAACCTGTTGACGCGGTAAGTGTGTCATGATAAATGCCACTAACGCTCACCGTATTGCCGGATGGTAACAAATAGCTGTCGCCATTGCATACGCTCACCACCATTGTTTGCGTAGTAACCGGTAAAACCGTGAGCGTGGTAATGATGATGCTGTCGCAACCGGTGGATGTAGAAAGGGTGTCATGATAAATGCCGGCAAGCGCAGTACTGGAGCCATCCGGTAAAATATAGCTGCCGCCCGGACAGATGGCTGCCGCAATATTTTGATTGGTGACGGGATTGACCGTTAATGTGGTCGTGATAATCACACTGTCGCAGCCATTGCTTGCATACAGCGTATCCTTATAGATGCCTGAAACAGTTATTGTATTTCCACCGGGCAGCAGGTAGCTGTCTCCATCGCAGATAGCAGCTGTTACAGATAGCAGCGTTGGCGGGTAAACGATACCTGTTTCAATCGTGCTGTCAACGATGCATCCAACGGATGACTTCACAAATACGGTATGAAACCCTGCTGCCATATTCGGGAAAAAGGAACTGCTCTGATAATTAATACCGTCAACAGAATATTGAAGGTTAGCATTGCTGGCATAGATGGTGATGCTGCCATCGGCAATGGCATTGCAGGTGGCAGGTGTCACCGTCACGCTGTCGATGGCGATGGGATCGATGGCAACGGTTTCAACAAGGTATTGCGGCGATCCGACCGCCACGCCGTCGTAGGTTGCATTACCCTGCACATTGACCAGGTCATTATCAAATTTATAATAAGCGAGCAAGCCCGCTTGTGTAGCCGGTGACGGCAGGTCCAGCATGTTGGCTTTTATCTCTGAAGCACTGCGGCAAACGTTCCAGATACGCACTTCATCCAGCTTGCCGATGAATTGCTCTGACTGACTTGTGCTTTGCGCGCCGATGGCGGTTTGCAGATTATTCTGACACAGATTGCCGGTGAAAGGCAGTTCAATCACAAGGCAGCCATCCACATAATAGCGTACAAAGCTGCCATCGTATGTTCCTGCAATATGATACCACTGATTCACCACCAGTGCAAACGGATTCGTCATCTGCATGAATTGCGTCGGCCCGCTGTTACCGCTCACATAGGTAGTCAGCTCAAAGGTCAATGGCCGCAGCAGGTAGTTGACGTTGAAAGGATTCGTGTGCTTGCTCACTACATCATTGCCACCGGAATTTCCGCTCCATTTAATCAGCGCTTCCACGGTTATCTGGTTGCCTGATACATCAAGATCGCCCACTTTAACAAAGTTGGTTGCTGAAGGGAGGTCAAGCACCTGTGCGGCGCCGTTGGTGGCAATAAGCAAGGCAATGGAAAGGAAATGGAATTTCAGGCAATGTGCAAAATGCCTCCGTGTTAAAATCATATTGCCGATGTAAGCTGTTGTCAGGGTAAAAAATCCGCGCGAAGGTAAATAATTCTTCCCTGTTTCACAGGAAGCTTCACGACCGGTATAGCATGAATGACAACTGTTTAAGAGGGAGATAATAAAAAGGTGCCCTACTGCCGGACTTTAGCGTAAAATTATTGCGGCGAAGCAGGATGCTCTGTTCCCGCTTCGCCGCAATCAGTAGAATAATCGGTTAATTCAACTGCTAAGCCTTACTCAATTACCAGCCGCTGCTCCAGTTTCATTTTTCCTGCCACCATATCAAGCACATATATTCCTTCATGCAATGCAGTAAGATCAAGTGAAAGGGTGTTCAGTCCGGCATGTAGTTTTTCAGTGGTGGTAAAGACCTTTTGGCCGAGCAGGTTCACTACGGAGATGGTTACCTTTCCGGCAGCAGGAATATTTGCTGTTACGGCAATCAACCCGTTTCCGGGATTCGGATAAACCTGCAACTGATTCCTGTCAGCTTTCACATCAGCAATACCAACATTAGGATCCCATGCTGTCTTATACAGCCGGTAGGTGTATTCGGTAGAGTCTTTAAAGCGGAATTCCCAAAGAATATTTCCGTTCGCATCAATTTCCCCTCCGTTAGGTAATCCCTGCTTGTCAGGCAATCCATAACCGATAAGTGTGTTGCCGTTGGCAAAACGTTGTACACTTCCCTGGTTGCGGGTGTACATGTTAAATCCATTCACCTGCGGATGCGTATAGTACCATACACAGTTGGCGGTAAGGTTGGTTTCGTCCAGTATATATTCTTTTGGCTGCGAACGCTGATTGGGAGAAGGTTGCGAATTGCCGTTATCAAACATCAGGATATGACCGTTGGCAATGCGCTGCACATTATGTGCATGGCTGAAGCCTCCATTGGGATCATTGGAAGTGATGATTACATTGTTATCAATGTCGGTGGACTTAAGCCCCTTCCACTGCCAGAGAATACTTCCGTTGCTGACCTTCACTTTCACGATCCTGTCCATGTTGCGTAAAGAGACGATAAGATTGCCGTCGTTATCTTTGAAAAAGGCATTGATATGCCATGGGTCAACTGTTGTAGTGCCCAAGCTGATATCAGGCGTTGCATCGGATGGCAGAAAATGTTCATCTGTTCTCCACTCAAAAGTTACGTTGCCGTTGCCATCCACTGCCTGAATCCATGATACATTCACCGTGCAGGAACTGCTTCCTCCCGGATACTGTGATAAGTCCCATCCCGCCTGCCAGTCATAGATACAGAACCACTTCGATCCGTCGGGAAAAAATAACTGCTCATGCTGACTGGGTGCCAGCCCGTTTTTGCAATGCACTACATCAGTAATGTTATAAGACGAATCCATTACGATGATTCCGGTATCTACATTGGCATCCAGCCGGAGTGCCGTTAGGTCGCCATTGAGGTTGACATGAAAATTTGAACCATCGGAAGTGGAGGCACGGTAGAAGACAGAGTCTGCATCGGAAGTCATGATACCATAACCGATGCCTGATGAAGAAGTGGGTGATGCGCCGCTGTTTCTGTGAAAAAACAATTCACCGGGGGCAAGTGCCGCGCTGTTGTTGGTGAGAATATTGATAAAATCAAAAGTGTTGTCGCGGGTCGTTGCATTATTATGCGGAACATAAATGGACTCACGTGGTTCGCTTAGCAGATAACCGCCATCATCGTGTGTAGCGAGATATTCTTCTAATTGTTGTTGTTGCGTTGCCGTCATCTGCTTGCGGATGGAAAAGCTGAAGGTTGTTCCTGTTAGCGATTCACCGGAAAGGGTTTTCAACCCGTCCAGCACGGTTACATCAACCGTTTCACCATATTTAAATGGCAGCGATGGTGTAATGCAAACGGTTTTGCCGTCGGTGGAAAGCACCACATTGGCGGCTATTATTCCGCTTTCAGAACCGCTCAGGATGATCTTGTCGGCTGACACGGATGATGCATTCATCAGTGCGCCATTGCGCAAAATCATGTGCGCATCGCGGAAGTTATTGATGGAACCGTTCTTCGGAGAGATGTATTCAAATTGTGCATTGGCAGCACCGGTAGAGAAGATCAGGAGTGCCAGTAGCGTCAGCAGTCGGGAGGTAAGGTTGCTCAAAGTGTTTGAAGTTTTGTTTTTATGCTGCCTGAAGCATTATTTGCTTATTGCAGGAGCGGTGATGAATTGAATGATAAAAAAAATTTCAGATGAGATGATTGATGGGAATATCCTGTGTGGCATAGCTTACGGAGTCTATCTTCTTAAGCTATCGCCTGATCCATTTTGCAGTATAGGAACCTGCTTCGGAAACCAGTTGAATAAAGTAAGTGCCCGGTGCAAAATGCGTGAAGTCAAAGGGCAGTTCTTTTTGCAGCGATGCCGTGTTCACTTTCGTGGCATACACTTCTCTGCCTAATGCATCTTTCACCGTAATTTCAGTATTTCCCTTTAAAGGCTCCTGCAGTTTCAGCACAACATTGCCTTTGGATGGATTGGGATAAACCACCATGTCTTTTGCTTTCGATAGCTGATGAATGTTGACCGGCAGCCCGCTTCCGGTATCGCAGGCCGCAATCTTTACACCCGGCGATTGTTCATAAGCATAATCTTTAATTACGATGTTGGGAACGGTGCCATTGGTATTCACATCGAGCCTGACCCAGCCGTAATAGAAGTCAGTACCATCATTAAACCGTAGGCCGAGCGCACGGTCGCTTTGATTATTCCAGATATAGGAAACGGCGCCTGCCGTCTGAAAGGCAAAATTTACATTGATAAATCCATAGAACGACGGACCAAACGGAATACTGTCGCCACAATCATCTTTAAAGGCGAACGGAACGTATTCTATGGTATAGGAATGAATGAGGTTACTGGGATTGGAACCCGCATCAATCTTTTCATTGAATGAAAAATTGGTACCCAAAGGAGCTTTCAGGTTCATCGTTACCTTAAATTCTACATGACCGTCATTATTCATGTCGATGCCATAGGTAGTAACTTCAGGATAAGATGAGGGAACGCTGCCCCCTAATTCCACATCAGGATTGATATCGGTGTAAATGATCTGGCCCTGCGCGGCAAATGATGAAGCAATAATGGAACCGGCCAGCAACGAATAACCTTTCAATTTATCAGTGAGGGTAACGTATTTGTTCATGAGATGAATTTTAATGTGTGCAAATTAAAGCATCTTGTATGAATAACAAAAATGAATGTTCGGATGCAAATACATGCACTGTCGCTGTTGCATGGCAGCGGAATCCATACATGAAGTGCAATGGGTTACCATGGCTGCAGACCAGCCGGGCAGGTTAACTCAGCAGGAAAATCACAAAGCCGGCAGCATAACCTGCATGGCTGTTTATGATTTCAGGAAGAAGGTTGGCTTGAAGGTGAGCATTACATAAAACCAGGCGCCGGTTACTGTTGGGCTTCCAATCTGCGAGAAAGTGGCCGTTTTCACAAATTCAAGTGAACGGGTGGGGAAGAATAAACAGAAGCCTGTATTCAGGTTCACTTCTTTGCTGAGTTCCCTGGTTACAATTATATCCAGTTCAGATCCGAGGAATTTATCAAGCGCCTCTCCGGGGTTTTCCACATCTTCCACATTGTTCTGCAAATGGAAACGGTGAAACTCACCGTTAAAGTCCCACTTCTTATAGGTGTACTTGGCATTAAGGTATGCATCTACCAGTCCTGCATTACGCGTTCCCTGCGGCAGGTTAAAGAAGATATCCATTTTGCCATAGAAACGGTGTGCTGCTCCATACTGGAAATTGAACATGTTGGTAGTGCCGCCTTCGGATGAATCCCGCAAGGCATCGCTTCCTGATAAGTAATCAATACCAATGCCGGCCCTGAAACTGCTCGTTACCTGCAGCCATGGATTTACAGAAAACATATAAGCCTTAACGGTTTGAAAAGAATCGGGTACGATGTTACCGCTCTGATTGATGGCCCTCGTTTTTCCGCTTTGCCCGTATGCTTCCAGGTTGATGCCCCATTTATGATGATCGAAGCTGGTATTTACACCATAGGTGTAGCGCATGTAAACGCCGGTTGTATCCGGAGTCTGATAGCCATCACCCATGGCCATTAAGGTAGCACTGTATTTATAATTGCTGTCAACTTTCGATTTATTGAGCCAGATAAAATCGAGGGTTTTGGGATTGTTGAGGTTATAGAAGGTTCCAAAATAGTTGTTGACCTGTTGATTGTAAGAACCCGCAACATCCATTTTCCATCCCTGGCCCAGGTTGACTTTAAGTGTGGCGGCATCATAGGCCCGGCCTATTTGAATCCAGGCGCCATCGGTAAGCATTCGTTTATTGTCGTAAGCAAATTCCTGGCGGCCGACTTTCAACCCAACATGCTTGGTGAAATTATACTGCCCCCATGCTTCATGCATGCCGAAGGAAGGGACATCGGATACCAGCACTTCATCACCCCATATTCTCGCATCCTGTATGCTGATGTATGCATTGAACCGTTCGCTGTTGAAGCCTGCATTGAGGCGGGTGCGCTGCGTTACCAGTATCTGTGGCGTACTGCTGGTATCCGGCGGAAAACGATAACCATACTGTACTTCAAACCGCGGTCGGATCTCGGCGCCGATAAATGCAGTCTGCGCTACGGCAGGTTGGCTAATTGAGATCATCAGCAACAGGAAGAGAACGGGCAGCATCAGAAGGTTATGTTTGCCGGAGAGAGTGATTTTCATGCTGGATTTATTTGATGAAGTGGATATTGAATGCATTTTGCTATGAATGATTGAAACCGCAGTTCGTGCCGGGTATAAGGCGAACTGTTTTTTAACCGCCACGAAAGTAATTAGAAAAGAATATTTCTGAAAAAATAGCCCTGTATTGTATTTGTCAGTGACGGGTGAATGACGGCAGCCCTGCGGCTGACCGCCTTTTTACCGGTGATATACACAGCATGCTTTCCGGCAACAATTTTTCTTTTTGCTGTAAATTATTTTTTCCGTTTCTGAAACTATTGATTAAATTACAATCCTTCACTTTGATTGTAATGTAGTCATGGTTATTGCTCCCGATAAAACGATTGTACACCTGGATCTCGATTGCTTTTTTGTAGCAGTGTCGAGGCTGATGAATCCTGCCCTCAATGGCAAGCCTGTGCTGATAGGTGGCAGCAGCGACCGTGGGGTGGTGGCGGCCTGTAGTTACGAAGCCCGCAGGTATGGTATTCATTCCGCCATGCCTGTCAAACTTGCCAAACGGCTGTGCCCCGAAGCATTGATCGTGCATGGCGATTATGAGATGTACACCAGGAAATCGGACGAGGTAACGGAAATTATCCGCGACAATGTGCCGCTGTATGAAAAGGCATCGGTGGATGAGTTTTATATCGACCTCACGGGCATGGATAAGTTTTTCGGTTGTTACAAATGGGCCACGGAGCTGTGGCAGAAGGTGCGCAAGGAAACAGGGCTGCCGAGTTCCTTTGGCTTATCAGTGAATAAGACGGTTTCCAAGGTGGCAACGGATGATGTAAAACCCAATGGCAGTAAGAAGGTGGATCGCGGCACGGAGAAGACCTACCTGGCGCCGATGAGTGTCAGCAAGATTCCGATGGTGGGAGAGAAAACCTACCACGTGCTGCGGCAGATGGGCGTGGAAAAAATTCATACGCTGCAACAGATGCCCGTGGAACTGATGCGCGATGTGCTGGGGGAGAATGGTATCACCATCTGGCAGAAGGCGAATGGCATTGATGATACGCCGGTGATTCCCTACAGCGAACGCAAATCCATTTCATCGGAAGAAACCTTCGACCAGGATACTATTGATGTAACAAAACTGAAATCACTGCTCGTCACCATGACGGAAAAGCTGGCGTTGCAGCTGCGCAGCGAGACGAGGCTCTCCTCCTGCATCACCGTGAAGATCCGTTATTCAAATTTTGATACGCATACCATGCAGTGCCGCATCCCTTACACCAATTGCGATCATCACCTGATACCAAGGGTAAAGGAATTGTTCGACAAGCTCTACAACCGCCGCATGCTGATCCGGCTGGTGGGAGTCCGGTGCAGCCACCTTGTAGGCGGCGGTTACCAGATCAACCTGTTTGAAGATTCCCCGGAGATGATCCGCCTTTACCAGGCCATGGATAATATGCGCCGCCGTTACGGCGATCATGCCGTGCAGCGTGCCACGGGCCTGGGATTCCGCCTGCGCGATTTTAACCCGTTTAACGGCATCCGCAAAAACGTGGCGGCAGGCATACAAAATAAAAGTGTAGCCATGACCTGAGCGCCACCGTTACCCGGCCCAGCCGGTGACGGTGCGCGTAAGGTCTGAGCAAGGTGCTGCAAAGGATGGTAAAACACAGATGAAAAGGAAACAGGCCCCGCAGGGGTTGCAAAAATTTGCCGTTGAACCGGATGAAAAAAACTGCCGGCATCCCGGGGTTGAAACGGATCTGCCTGCCGGGCTGCATCCTGTATTGCTTTAATAATTGCCACATGTACCTGAACTGCCATACCTATTACAGCTTCAAATACGGGACGATGAGTCCGGAAAGCCTGCTGAAAGAAGCAACAGAGAAAGGTGTGCGCAAACTGGCAGTAACCGACATCAACAATACTTCCGCCATCCTCGATATGCACCGCCTTGCAGGCAGATGCGGCATACAACCCGTTGCAGGCATTGATTTCAGAAGGGGCGCTCAGCAGCAGTTCATTGGCATTGCCAGGAATCACCATGGCTTTTTTGAATTAAACACCTTTCTGTCGAAGTGCCTGAGCGAAGGCGAGACAGGCCTCACCGGTAAAGCAGCGCAGGTGCCGGATCGCGCCCCCGCTTTTACGGACGCCTTTATCATTTATCCTTATGCATCCGTTCGTAACGGAGTAAATTCCGGGAACCTTATCCGGAGTGAGGTTGCCCTTACGGCATCCGGCCTTCATCCACATGAATTCATCGGTATTAAACCGTCCGACATCAACCACCTGCGTTTTTCTTCCTGGAAAAATCATCCGGGAAAACTGGTGCTGCTGGCACCGGTCACGTTGCGCAACAAAGTTGATTTTAACATGCACCGGCTGCTCCGGGCAATGGACAACAATACCGTGCTCAGTAAATTGCCGGTGAGCGAACAGGCGCCTGCCGATGAAATCATGATGCATGAAGCGGAGCTGTGTTTGTTGTACAAAGATTTTCCTGCCGTCATTTATAATACCAGGAAGCTGCTCGATGAATGTGAAACCATCGATTTCGGATTTGGCAAAAACAAAAACAGGAAATATTTCACCGGATCCGAATCGGCCGACCGTGTCTTGCTGCATCAGTTATGTGAAGAGGGCATGCATTACCGTTATCCCGTTTCCGGCGACAGCATCCGTGAAAGATTTAAAAAGGAGATTGACCTGATCAGCAGTCAGCAGTTCACGGCTTATTTCCTCATCAACCATGATATTGTCCGTTTTGCACGCAGCAAAAATTTTTTCTACGTGGGAAGGGGAAGCGGCGCCAACTCCATGGTGGCTTACCTGCTCAACATCACCGATGTTGACCCGATTGAACTTGATCTTTACTTCGAACGCTTTATCAATGCTTCCCGGAAGAACCCGCCTGATTTTGATATCGATTTCTCTTCCGATGAACGTGATGAGGTGATCGGCTACATTTTCTCAAAATATGGAAATGACCACACCGCCCTGCTTGGTACCTACAGTACATTTCAGGCAGATGCCGTAGTGCGTGAGCTGGGAAAAGTGTTTGGCCTGCCGAAAGCGGAAATTGATGCGCTGCAGAATCCCCGCCTGTTTCCGCCGGCTAAAGACCACATCACACAACTGATCTATCAGTATGCCCGGCTCCTCCACGATTTTCCCGCTCACCTCAGCATTCATGCCGGAGGCATCCTCATTTCCGAAGCACCGGTCACCTGTTATACGGCGCTCAGCAATCCACCGAAAGGATTTCCGCTTACACAGTTCAGCATGCTGGAGGCAGAGGATGTGGGTTTGTATAAGTTTGATATCCTCAGCCAGCGCGGGCTTGGCAAGATGCGCGATGCCGTAGACCTTGTTGCACAAAATCAACAGATCCGCATTGATATTCATGATGTGAAACGGTTTATGCATGATGAGGCCGTGCGGGAGAACCTGAAAAATGCCCGGCTGATGGGATGCTTTTATGTGGAGTCGCCCGCCATGCGGATGTTGCTTACCAAACTGCGCGCATCCACCTATCTCGACCTCGTGGCGGCCAGCTCCATCATTCGTCCCGGCGTGGCACAGTCGGGCATGATGCAGGAATATATCCGCCGCTTTCATGATCCCGGTCACGGAAAGAAGGATGCCATCCCTGCCATGTGGGAACTGATGGAA
The DNA here is from genome assembly GCA_019694975.1 of Chitinophagales bacterium. Classification (NCBI taxonomy): domain Bacteria; kingdom Pseudomonadati; phylum Bacteroidota; class Chitinophagia; order Chitinophagales; species Chitinophagales bacterium. The sequence goes on along the minus strand of JAIBAY010000001.1, from coordinate 730,542 downwards.
GACACCTTTGGCGTGATGGTTTACCAGGAAGATGTGATCAAGGTAGCCCATCATTTCGGCAAGCTCACTCTCGCCGAAGCCGATAAACTACGGAGGGGAATGGGAGGAAAGTACCGGGGCAGGCAGGAATTCCTGGAAGTGAAGGAGCAGTTTTTTGCGAACTGCCGCAGGGAAGGACACAGCGAACAACTGATCAGTGATGTGTGGTTCCAGATGGAAACATTCGGAGGATATGCCTTCGCGAAAGGCCACTCGGCCTCGTATGCCGTGGAAAGCTATCAGTGTATGTTTCTCAAAACCCATTACCCGCTTGAATTTATGGTGGCCGTAATCAACAATGGCGGCGGATTTTTCAGAACCGAATACTATATCCATGAAGCGCGCATGTGTGGTGCAACCGTGCATGCGCCCGACATCAACAGGAGTACGCAGCTCACGGCCATTTACGGAACCGATATATACCTGGGGCTGTCGCTGGTGGCCGACCTCGAAAGAAAGCTGCAGGACGACATCGTCGCCGAACGAAACAGGAAGGGCCCGTTTTCTTCGCTCGAAAATTTTATGCGGCGTGTTGCTGTTGCTGTTGATCAGCTCCGCATCCTCATCCGTATCGGCGCTTTCCGCTTTACCGGCCGCACAAAGCAGCAACTGCTCTGGGATATTCATACCATTCTCGGGCAGCATAAAAAAACAGTGGCCCGTATGGAACTGTTTGAAGGAGAAAACAAAAAGTTCGCCTTACCCGAGCTGACGCAGGATGCCTTCACCGATCCGCGCGATGAGCAGGAGATACTGGGTTTCCCGTTGTGTTCGCCTTTTGAGCTGATACAGCTCCCGGCCGCCACCCATGATGCGCACAAGGCCACGGATGACCTGCTGCTTGCTGCCGATCTGAAAAACCACAAAAACAAAATCGTGGAAATCACCGGTTATTATGTTACGTATAAACCAACGCGTACAAAGAAGGGTGATGCCATGATGTTCGGCTGTTTCCTCGACCGCAACGGATGCTTCTTCGATACCAACCATTTTCCCGAAGCAACCAGAAAATTTCCCTTCCGCGGCAAAGGGTGCTATCGTATCAAAGGCAAAGTAGCGGAGGAGTTTGGATTCTATTCCATCAACGTGCTGGAGATGTATAAGCTGGATTACCTGATGTATGAAGAAGACGCCGAAGCAAAGGCGAGGTCAAGGCCTGATCCGGTGGTGCAGCCTGTAGTGGTGCCTGCATCGAAAGAATACCAATACCTGCTGGCCATCCAGCTGCCGCCACACATCAGGCATGAGGTGGAGTTACTGAAGAAAAAATTTCACCGCCATTTCGATCACTGCCAGGCCGTGGTATCAAAGCCTCACCTTCAACTCTGCACCTTCCGGGCAAGCGGAACGAAAGAACCAGGGCTGATCAAAATGGTGTCGGCTGTTGCGGCACGCCATACCAGCTTCCGGATATCCTTAAAAAATTTTAACACCGTTTCATCTCATACCATATACCTTGAACTGCAGGACACCGGTGAGCTGCTGAACGTAATGGATGGTTTGAAGCATGCATTGCAGCTTTCACCGAAAGAATCAAGGTTCTTTTCAAAATCCTGCCTTGCCATCGCGCGCGGGCTGGATAAGGAGAAATTCAGGCAGGCATCGGCTGTTTTTTGTGAACAGGAATATGCCGCTTCCTTTATGGCTGCCAATATGGTGCTGCTGAAAAGAGAGGCATCGCAGCAGTTTGCAAAGTATGAAGAGGTGATGGAGTTTAACTTTGAGGCGGCTGGCGCAAAGAAGAAACAACCAATGCAGAGAATGGATCTGGCGGCCCGGAGCCGTTAATAAAACACCACATCCATTGCAGGATGAAAAAGATAAACATCAGCTATCCTTAATTTCGAAAAACAAGTTCGGCGGCAACATACGCCAGCTGTCAGAAAACAAAAATCAGTTAACTATGGTCTTCAGTTCAAATGTAAAACTGCTGCGCACACGCCGCAACAAAACACAGGACATCGTGGCACGCGAGCTCGGCATGAGCCGCTCCACACTCAACAGCTATGAGAATGGCAGCGTCAAAAATCCTACACTCGATGCACTCATGGGATTTTCCAGGTATTATAAAGTATCAATTGACACGCTGGTAAAGATGGATCTTGCCAGGCTATCCGCCTTTCAGCTGTCGGAGCTTGAACGCGGGCATGATGTGTACATCACCGGCAGTAAGCTGCGTGTGCTGGCAACTACCGTGGACAGCAACAACCATGAAAATATTGAAGCGGTAAACGTGAAGGCCAAAGCCGGTTACCGCAACGGCTATGCAGATCCTGATTTTATCAAAAGGCTGCCTACGTTTCAGCTGCCGATCCTGTACAACGACCGCAAGTACCGCATGTTCCAGATTGACGGCGATTCCATGCTGCCCATTCCCGATCAAAGCTGGGTAATCGGCGAGTATGTGGAAAACTGGCACGACATAAAAAACGGCCACGCCTATATCCTCCTCACACAGGAAGATGGTATCGTCTTTAAAAATGTATTTAACCAGCTCAGGAAGAAGAAAAAACTGGAACTGCATTCACTCAATACACAATACAAACCGTATGAGCTGGATGTGGCGGAGGTGAAGGAAGTCTGGAAATTCTGCAATTATATCAGCAGCGAAATTCCGGAACCGGTGCGACATAAAGATGAGTTACTGGGTATGGTGGAGAAGATGGAAGAAGAGCTGATGATCATTAAGAATGCGTTGAAGCTGGAAGCAACGGCGGGATAAAACTGCTGAGCAAACAATATAACCGGAAACGCAGAAGCGGATCAGTTACCTGCAATCAAAGCCAATCTTGACAGGCATCATGATGCAGTGATCTTTTTTCCACCATTGCTGGTCCCGGCCTCCTGCCAGTTTGGGTAAGACCAACTACGGCATCAAATATATTTCAAAGACAAACAGAAAAAACCAAACAGTATGGAGTTGAAAAGCATATTGACCAACTTATTCTAAAAGCTAACTGAAAACGATTTCCAAATTTTGAATTGGATGTTTTTCAAATTATGCCCAGCCATGTATATGGAATTATTGCATTGATGGATTCCGTTGGGGTGCGGTTCATCCGTGCCCCTTCCCAAATCGAAGAAGGGCAACCGCAATGGATTGCCCCGACGGGTGTCGGATTGAAGAATGTAACCGTTGGTGATATTGCCGGCGCATATTAATCAATGGTTTCAAATGCATGTTTGGTTATCTGCAAATCAATGAATGAAATGATGGGCAAATTATGGCAACGTAATTATTACGAACACATCATCCGCAATGAACAATCCTGTATTACCATTGCAGCATACAATATCAGCAATCCGGAAAAATGGAACGAGGATATTTTTTTCAATAAATAAATCAGCGCCCCAATAAATAATCTTCATCCATGCTTGCGCGAACATTGCCACGGTTGCGGGCCTAATCAAGGCCTTGAGGGATGGATAGACCAATAACTTGTAAATGGCAGACCAACATGGTCAGGAATCCACAATGAATTCCTGACTTTCAATTTAAGGCAATGACTCACAGGCTGATGCATCAGCGAATTAAAAAGGGCAGCAGCAAATCAAAAAATCTATACTATTTGCGATTGACCACTGACTATTGACTACTGACTATTGACAATGGACCATCTCCTCCTCAATGCTGCTCTTTAACCAGCTTACGCATGATTATCCGGTCGCCCGCCTGCAATACACAAACATACAATCCCGCATTGAAGCCGGAAGCATCCACCTGCAGAACCTGCGGCCCTGCATCAACGTACTGATCACTGATCATTTTTATCCTTCTGCCCGCCGCATCATATACCGATAACATCACAGAAGCCGGTGTTTCGAGTGTAAACGAAACCTCAAACTGATCCGTGAAAGGATTTGGATAAACAATCATCTCTTCACCTGTTAAATGTGATACGGTAGTTTCACCGGTAATCCTGCATCCTGAACCTGTAGTATTGAAGGTGAAAAAGGGTGAAAAGGTAGTATTGCCACCGGCGGTGCATTTTGCCTTTACTTTAAACTTATAACTGGTACAGGCTGAAAGTCCTGATAGCGGCAATGAATTAGTTGTGGAAGTAAGTGTCTGCGAAACACCGGTATTATTATTTTTCAGCGTAATGGTATACTTGCTCGCGTATTCATCGCTCCAGTGCAAGGTGGCTGTACCGGCCGCAACATTATCGACAGAGAGGTTGGTGGGCACAACGCATTGCGGGATGGTTGTTTTTTTCAACGTGGTATTCAGCACTGTCACCGTACCGTTGACGAGTGAAACACCGGAGATTGTTTTGGTATAATAACCGGACTTCGATAGTTGAACACTGTATGTTCCCGCCGTTGCATAACCTGTTTTGTAGTTGCCCGACAGGTCGGTGGTGGTAGATGTATTGGATGCGTTTACAATGGAAACCGTGACACCATTCAGGCTGGCTCCTCCTGTGTAGTCAGTGACTTTTCCGGAGAGGAAGCAAGCCTTCACATAATTGACGCCTAAAACAAACAATCCTTGTTCAATGTCCGCTGCAAGGATATTGCCGGATGGCAGATAGGGATATGCTTCCCAGCAACCGTTGTAGCCATTGCCCGACATCGGTGAAGTGTCGTAGTTGCCTACTTTGATAAGATTGGTTGGATCACTGGCATCCGTGATCACCACACCGTCCCTGTAGTACGCTGTCACCAGGAAATTACCTTTCACATGCACATTGTGTGCTATGCTGTTAGTGCCCGGATTGGCCTGAAAACGGTCTGTCTCGCTGATGTTGGATAAATTGGAAACATTGTAAGCCGTTACATAGGAGTTAGTGACTTCGTCGGTGGTGAAAAGGTATTTGCCATTATTGGATAATGCGGTGTTGTGTGTGAAATTTCCGGGTGTTGACTGTGAAGTAAGAATAACCGGTGAGGTCTTGTTCGCTACATTCACTACCTTAAACTGGCCGCTGTAAATCTGCGCAGTCCACATGGTGTCATGCCGTACAAAACAATCATGCACATAACCATTTGTATACGATCCCAGGTAGGTAGGGTTCATCGGGTTACTGTTGAGATTCAGAAATAATACACCGCCTGCGCCGACATTGGAGCCATTGATATAGGCAATGCCGTTATCATCAATAAATAACGTATGCCCCGTAGATAATCCTAACGATCCTCCGGTCCAGTTAACGGAAGTGACAGCATTGGGAAGGTTATTCAAATCGACAATCAGCAGGCCGCCGCCGGATTCATTCACCACATAAGCATAGTGGCTCCAGGTTTTTACTTCATGCCAGTACGAATTGCTGGTGGAAACGAACTGCACCTGCACCGGATTGGTCGGCACCGTTACATCAACTATGGATAGCCCGTTGTAAGCGCCAACGAGTGCATATTCTTTTCCATTGCCATCCGCATAACCCCAAAGGCTGCCAAGGTCGTTGGAGTAAGTTAGTTTACCGAGCAAACTCATGTTTTGCTGCGCGAAGAGGGTGGAGGTACAGAGCATTAAAAGCAGAAGTAGGTGGCAGTTTCTGTTCATGGTAGCATGAAGTTTTTCGGTGAGGATTATACTTATTGTAGCGAAATATGTTGCAGCGAAAGTAAATGAAATAAAAAGAGACAGCATGCCATCTGTGAAGAGAGCATCGTATTTTTCGTTTTTTCTCACTTAACTCACCCGCTATGATACGGCGTTCTTTGCCCTTGATGTTTACTTTGCTGCTGCTGGCAGCCTGCCTGTTTTCACATCATTATATTTTAGTGCCCCAGCAATTCATCTTTCAGCGCGGTGATTCACTGATTGTTCGGCTGATGGTAGGTGAGCCGTTCGACTTTGAATTCGAACGGGAATTGCAGCATGGCATGACGCCGCATTTCATGCTCTATTCAGGTGTTGATTCAACCAACCTGCTGCCATTGGCTGCCGATAGTGCTAAGCCTGTTCTACGGTCAACCACAAATTTTACAGGTCTGGCACTGATTGAGATGCAGCGCAATGCATCCACAATAGAACAGCAGCCGGGCGCATTTGCAAAATACCTTGCAGAAGAAAAAATTACTACGGTACGCTTCGACAGCAGTAAATGGAAGAAAAACGCAGTGAAGGAAAACTATTCACGCTGTATTAAATCACTCATCACTTCCGGCAAACCGGGTAATGAAAACCTTTACCATAAAATTGTAGGACAACGGCTGGAGATACTGCTCATGAGTAATCCGTACCTGATGGAACCCAATCAGCGCATGGTTGTAAAAGTTTTGTGGGAAGGAAAGCCATTACCGGATCAATGGGTCAGTGCAGCCTACAAAGCGGAGGATGGATCCGTGAAGGAAATTTCAGTGTTAACGGACAATAAGGGAATGGCCGGATTTACCTTGTCATTAAACACCATATATTATCTGCACACTGTTTACATGCTCCGGCTGAAGGATAATCCTGCTGCTGACTACGAAAGTGTGTGGGCGAGCTACAGTTTTCAGACTTCGGCAAAATGACAGCCAATTGGTTTGTAACAGGCCAGTTGCGAAAAAATGGAAGCATCATTCAGCTTCGATAAGGATACAGTGTTTTAATAAAATTTAAGCGCCACGAGCTGACTCATCACACCGATAAAAAAACCCAATGAAACTTCATTGATGTCATGCGCACCAAGCAACAAACGGCTGCTGCCAACTATGCCGGCCAGCATGGCTATTGCTATCAGTAAAAAACTGTAATCAGCCTGTGAGAGCAGGCACATGGCAAAAGTGAGTATGAAGAGGCAGGCCATTGCGGCGGCGTGAATACTTACCTTTCTGAATATCGTGATCAGGAAACAGGCAAACAAGGTGATGGTGGCACCGAGAATGACGATGCTGAGGATCTCGGGCAATCCTGATTTGCGGAAGACAACATAGGTCCAGATATACATCGCCCCGCTTGTTATGTAAGGCACCAGGCGCTCCTGTTGTGTTTCCATGTAAAGGGATTTGACGAAACCGAGCCGCCAGATAAGCAGGATGGCGATAGCCGGGAAAAGAAACGTGTTGATGAAGACGGTAAGCAGAATCTTGCTGAGCGCTTCATCATTATAATTCGAAAACAACAACGGGTTGGTCCAGCAAATCAGGAGGAATGCATATGTGGGCAGGATGAGCGGGTGAAAAAAAAATGAAAGGAGCCTGGCAGAAAGTTGCACGGATTGGTGGGTGACAGTGAGTAATTATAGTTCTTTCCTGAGACGGGCAACCGGTATCTCCAGTTGTTCGCGGTATTTTGCGACGGTACGGCGTGCGATATTATAACCTTTTTCTTTCAGCAACTCAGTTAGTTTTTCATCCGACAGTGGTTTCTTCTTGTTTTCCACCGAAATCATATCTAGTAAAATTTTTTTCACTTCGCGCGTGGAAACTTCTTCGCCGCTGTCAGTGGAAAGTGATTCGGAAAAAAATGATTTCAGCCGTAAGGTGCCCCATTCGGTCTGCACGTATTTGCTGTTGGCAACACGCGACACCGTGGAGATATCCAAACCGGTTGTTTCCGCAATATCTTTAAGAATCATCGGCCGTAATTTCGTTTCGTCACCGCTTATAAGGTAATCATACTGATATTCCATGATGGCATTCATGGTGAGCAGCAAGGTCTGCTGGCGCTGACGGATGGCATCAATAAACCATTTCGCCGAATCAATCTTCTGTTTGATGAACATCACTGCATCTCTTTGCTGCCGGTCTTTCTTATTGCCTTTCTGGTAATCGCGCAGCATATCGCGGAAATGCTGGCTGATGCGTAACTCCGGAACATTCATCTGGTTAAGCGAAAGTTCGAGCACGCCTTCATTGTTGATGATAAAGAAATCCGGGATGATAATCTTTTCCAGGTCGCCGGCGCCGGTGTACGCACTGCCGGGCTTTGGGTTGAGATGTATGATCGTATTAATAACCTGCCTGAACAACTCATCATCCACATCAAGCTGCTTCTGCAGTTTCTCGTAATGTTTTTTTACAAATTCATCAAAGTGATCTTTAATGACACGAAAGGCCAGTTCCCGCACCTGCTGATTGCTGATCTTACGACCTAATTGAAGCAAGAGACATTCCTGCAAGTCCCTGGCGCCTGTGCCGGGAGGATCAAATTGCTGAATGATTTTTAATATCTCCGACAGTTCCTTTTCCGTGCAGGTCACATTTTGTGAAAAGGCAAGATCATCCACCATTGCGTCGAGCGGCCGGCGAAGATAACCGTCGTCATCAATACTTCCGATGATGTATTCACCGAGTCCGTGATGATGTTCATCCAGCTCTTCCATGCTCAGCTGCTCTTCCAGGTATTCATGAAAACTTCTGAAAACAGGAATAGGCAAAACGCGTTTATCATCCTGTTCCGGATAGTTGTCATCACGCAGCCTGTAGTCTGCGATATCATCATCTTCTGTATAATCGCTGAGATCGGGTTCATCGTCCACAGTCATTTCTTCTTCTTTCTCTGCTTCTGTTTCCGTGCTGCCTGTCTCTTCTTCGGCGGTCACTTCATTTTCTGTTTCCTGCTGTTCTTCTTCCTTATCCGTGTCCTCAGCGGTTTCAGTATCTTCCTCACTTTGTTCATTATCCCGTTCATCTTCTGTTCGTTCATCTTCCTGTCCTTCTTCCAGTGCAGGATTCGCCTCCAGTTCTTCCTTAATACGTTCTTCCAAAGAGTCAGTCGGCACCTGCAGCAGCTTGATCAACTGTATCTGCTGCGGCGACAGCTTCTGCAACATCTTCTGGAATTGTCCTTGCTTGAGCATGCGTAAAATCTGCTGTTAAACGGTGGTAAAGATATAGTGTATTCAACGTTCTCGTTGTGTTTTTATGCGCTGAGGGTACAGAAATTAATGGTTAATTTCGCCCACTTGCCAAGGAAGTAATACTGTGTTGAGATCGGAAAGCGAAATCACAGAAAGCGATTTTGCAAAATCTGCGTGATGGGTCCGGCAATGAAATATTAAATAATTAAACAGCAGCAAGGAAGCTGCAATTTTTTTTAACCATGAAAACAGTGTATATCAGTGACCTGCCTTTGCATGAAGGGCAGCAAGTGACATTAAGAGGGTGGGCGTCCAACAAGCGTTCGGGAAAAGGAATCTTTTTTATTGTGTTACGCGATGGAACAGGATTTTGCCAGTGCGTGGTGGATGAAAAAAATGTGTCGGAAAAAGATTTTGAACATGCAGGGAAACTCACGATGGAAAGTTCATGCGCGATAACAGGCAAAGTGGTGCAGGATGAAAGGCAGATTGGCGGATATGAGTTGCATGCCACACATGTTTCCATCATCAGTATAGCGCAGGAGTACCCGATTTCGAAAAAGGAGCATGGTGTGGATTTTCTGATGGATAATCGCCATCTGTGGCTGCGTTCACAGCGGCAATGGGCCATCATGCGCATTCGTAATGCCATGATATTTTCTATTCACCGGTTCTTTCAGCTGGAAGGATTTGTGCAGGCCGATGCACCGATCTTCACCGGTAATGCCGTGGAAGGAACAAGCACTTTGTTCGAAACTGATTTCTATGGTAAGCCTGCCTACCTCTCACAGTCAGGTCAGCTATACGGAGAGGCGATGGCGATGGCCCTGGGGAAAATCTATACGTTCGGCCCTACGTTCAGGGCGGAAAAGTCAAAGACACGCAGGCACCTGTCAGAATTCTGGATGATAGAACCTGAAATGGCTTTTTATGATCTCGACATGAATATGGATCTGATTGAGGCCATGGTCAAGTTTGTCATAAAGTCAATATTACAGGAATGTACTCCCGAGTTTAAGTTAATCGGGCGCGATACAGCCATTCTTGAAAAGCTGGTGGATAAGAAGTTTCCCCGGCTTACGTATGATGAGGCGGTGCGCATCATTAAAGGCGAACAGGATGTTAACGGCAGAAATGCCATTGTCTCTTTAGAAGTCGAACTGAAAAATGTACAGGAGCAAATGGTTGCCGTTAAAAATGAAATCGCCGAACGGGAACAGAAGCTGAGCGTGCCTGGCATGAAGAAGGGAGAGATCACCTTTAACCAGTCGAAGATCGACAACCTGAAAAGTGAGTTAAAAGAACTGGAAGAAAGCGAGCGCAACATCCCTCAGTGGATCAACTCGGCCAAAACATTTGAGTATGGAAATGATTTTGGTGGCAGTGATGAAACGGTCATCACGCGCTTGTTTGATGTACCGGTAATGGTATATAACTGGCCGCATGCCGTAAAGGCATTCTATCTCAAACGGGATAAGGATCCGCGTTGGGCCAAAGGTGTTGACGTGCTGGCGCCGGAAGGATATGGTGAAATCATCGGAGGCGGGGAACGGGAAACAGATATTGATTTACTGATGGAGAAGATAGTGGAGCATAAATTACCCATGCAGGCTTTTGAATGGTATCTTGATCTGCGCCGTTTTGGCTCTGTGCCGCATGCAGGCTTCGGGCTCGGGCTTGAAAGGCTGATTGCATGGGTTTGCAAATTGCAGCATGTCCGCGAAACGATTCCTTTCCCGCGGATGTACGGAAGGCTTGAACCTTAGGCAACTGGCATCATGCATGAAAGAGTGTACTCAATTTTATAGTGCGCCTGATATGATAAACCGGTGTTGTGAAGTTTTTTACCCTACAAATTTTTCAACTGTGGCCGGTTATTTATGACTCACAAAAATCGGCAGTGATTGATGCTTCAGCAGTTTGGAAGCGGCACTTCTTGAGAAAAACCGCGACACGGCATTACGGCCAAACGCACCCATGATGATCAGCGGATGCGGCATCGTTTCCGCTACCTGTAAAATGGCATCGTCTGCTTCTCCGGCAAAATTTTCTGTATCAACGGTACGGTAATGAGCAGATACATATTCCAGCATTAATTCCCGGTAGTCGAGTATTTCTTCTTTTGTTTTGGTAATGGATAATAAGGTAGCCGGTAATGACTGCGTGAGTGCGGGAAACAGTTGCGTGAATTGTTTCACTGCATAAACGGAGGGTGACTTGCCATCGAATGCGAGTAGTAGTCTTTCAATCGGGTGAAAGTCATCCGGAACGGCCAGCACCGGGCATTCAGCATCCAGCAATACATCCTTTAGAAAACTGGCTTCGCCCATAACATTCGAAAAAAAGGTTCGGTAGCCAATTACTATCAGGTCGGCGAATAAACTTTCACGCACCAGCTCATTCACCGGCACACCTTTGTCGAGATGCACCTGATAGCTAACCCCTCTCTCTTTACAGATGCCTTCGAATTTTGCAATGCTCGCTTCTAATTTATGGTCATCCTCATGTTCCATTTTTTCCAGCAGTGCCGGGTTGAAGGTGAAATAATCTTCACCGAACAAGGTGGCATAACCGACATAGCTGAGATCTTCAATAAAGACACCGGTGATCATGGCGCTTTCATTGGCTGAAAGATGAAATGCGTATTGCAGCGCACCTTCTGAAAATACAGTTCCGTCAAAAGCAACAAGTATCTTTTTCATACGCGAAAAATTATGGTGAACGTGAACCGGTTATTTTGAACACTTGCTTTGTCGGTCGGCACTTCTTTACCCCCCCCCACTGCACCGGCTAAAACATTGTATAAGCAACACAGTAAAGTTATGGAATTGGCTGCAAGCGCAGCTAAAATATTTGGTGATTGTTAGCAGGAGCAATGATACACAGACGGGCCTATCACGCTAAACTGTACAATATATGTTGCTGCTGAGGATGAAAAACAGGTTGACGGTCGACACCACATAGCTGAAAATGATGAGATGTAAAAGTCATTGCCGCCTTCATTTTGCATTGAAGGACATCAATGTATTAATCAGCTGTATAATCCCTTTTTCCGGAAAGCTGAAAATGAATGATAACCATTACTGTAAGCAGCAGCAAGGCCACCATTTGATGCAGCACGCCAGGCACAACCGGAATTCTGCCCAGTGAATTGACGAGTGTGAGGATACCCAGCAGCACCTGTAAAATCACCAGCGATGGCAGCCAGCGTAAAGCGCGCTTCAGCAAAGCAGTTACTTTTTGCCGGCGCGTTTGCCAGAAAAAATAAATCATCAGGATGGCGACGATGCCTCCGAGTGTGCGATGAATAAGCTGAATCATGGCGGAGTTTTCAAAGAAATTGACAAACCATGGCTCAAGGGAAAATAAACCGTCGGGAATATAGTACGTACCAATTTTAGGAAAGGTCGGATAACTGAGCGCGGCTTTGTTTCCTGCCATCAGTCCTCCGTATAGTATCTGCAGAAACAACAGTACCAGCAACATCACGGAAAATCGCTTTGTCTTCAATACAATTCCACTTTCCATTGGTGGCTGCAATAATGATAACGCTACCCAAAAGATATAGGAAAAGAGTATTAATGCCAGCATCAGGTGCGAACTGAGGTTGATGGGGTTCACCCACGGTTTATCGATGAGGCCGCTCTGCACCATAATCCATCCAAGCAATGCCTGCAAAGCCCCGAGCAAAGCGATGATCAACAGCTGCTTTCCCAGTTGCCGGGTTATCATTTTCTTTTGCAGGAAATAAATCAGCGGAATGACGAAGGCGAAGCCGATAAGGCGCGCCCATAAACGATGAATATATTCCCACCAAAAGATAGACTTGAAGCCATCGGTGGTCATGTCACTGTTCATCAGTTTGTACTGCGGCGTTTCTTTGTAAAGATCAAAGGCTTGTTGCCATTGCGCATCATTTAATGGAGGAACAGATCCCATAATCACATTCCATTGTGTAATCGAAAGCCCGGAACCGGTCAGCCGGGTAATGCCGCCCAGCATTACCTGAATCATGATCATGAAGGCGCCGAGCAAAAGCCAATGAGCCACTTTTTTATTCGCAGATGCAGTCATAACGTAGCGTAAAATGCGCGGCAAAAGTACACAGAAAGGATGGTAGCTTATGCAATGTTGCAGCTTGGCAGGTTGCAGATAAATTGTTTAAACCACTCAGTGGTGCGGAGGTGATTTGGAATTCAATGCAGTCATACAATATTAATTGCGGGTATAAAGAAAAAGCCGGTTTATGGGTGAACCGGCTTTCCATTTAACGAATTTATTAAGCTGAGTTATTTCGGTGCTTTACGTAGCAAACCGTCTTTCTTCATCTGTTCGAAAATCAGGGCAGTGTAAGTAGCGCTTTCCGTTGCAATATCAACCGGGTTATAGACCTTTGATTGCACGGAATACAATAACTGATTGGTATTGATATCAAACAAGTTTCCTTCAACAAAATAGGTTTCATCCGTCACATAATAACCGGGCGTGGTAACGGTGGTTCCCATATAATCGTAATAACCGTAAGGACTTCTGTAATAGCCATAAGCGCTGTATCCGCCATAAGCTCCGCCGTAATACGTTCCGCCATAGCCATAACCATAGCTTGGTGTATAGGTGGTGGTGCCGGGAACATAGCGTGTTTCACTTTTGCTGTTAATCATGGCTACAGTGAAAATGGCATCGCAGCCCTTTTCCCTGATGCTCTGAATCAACAGGTTGGTATCTACCTTGGAAATGTTGGGCGGGAATACATCGAGACTTTTGATGTTATTGATACCGCTTGCAGTGGCAGCACGGGAAAGATCGTTTTCAATTGTTGTTCTTGCGTCAAGGTTGCCGGAGAGTACAGCGATAAACACCTTTTTATATTCAGGATTGGTCGCCAGCACTTCTTTGTTAACCCATGAACCTGTAATTTCCTGAGAGACACCGCAGGATGAGATGGCTATTACCCATGTTAATAGCAGAATGTAGATTAGATTTTTCATGCAGCAAATGTATGAATTTCAACGGGTGTTTAATTCAGGATGAAAAAAAAGTGGATTATGTTTTTTTTATCCCGGCACGTCAATCAATCTGTTTCAAAGTGAATGCTTCTTTCTGTCAGAAAATATGGCCGGATATATTTTTATCCGCGAAAAAATGTAAGGCTGCAAGCAACACAGCTCCTCATACATGACTGCCCGCAGAAAGCATCACTTCAGATCAGTTTGCATCGCAGCCGCTCCATCCTGCGTATTCAGACTGATGTTTTCATCGCCATGCTGATAGGGCAGATAGGTGAGGATCAGTTGCAGCATTTCGTCGGTGGTGCGCATGCTCCCGTTTCTTCCTTCTACCTGTTGTGGCGGATGATGTGGGTTGTTGGGATTGTTGCGTGTATTGTCCATCACAGCCACTACTTCTATGGTTGATCCGGCAGGAATATGGAGCATCTTCTCAAATGTATAAAAGTACTGCCATCGGAAGTCCCAATGCCTGATCCTGATCAGCGGAATCGTATCACCGTTTGGCTGCAACGCATAGGCTATAAATGATTTTCCCAGCAGGTGCATATGCGGATTGATGGTGAGTAATGAGATATCGCCCAGTATCCTGGCACGTGTAACAAAGGTCATAACAGTGTCCGGCGGAATGACCAATGAAGGGATAATGTCGGAAATACCTAATGTGCCGAGTTGAATTTCCTGCACCGGCCTTTTGGGCGGAGTTGCACTGAAGAAAATATTCACAAAAGAGGTGTCGAGCACATCTTCGCCCGAAGGGCCATAGTGAATATCATTCAGGTAAATGATTCCTTTCTTCCGCACAAAGAAACCGCCGATGCCTTCCGGATACAACATGCTGATTGCGCCGGGCAGATAGTTCGTTGCGGAATGGATGTAGTGATCATTACCCGGATAACTTCCGTCATCATTTAGCAGGTTCATCTTGCTGAAAACAGATTCGCGTGTTTCATCTTTAGTGTCCAGTGCATAATCACCGGCAAAAACATCGGCTTTCCGGTCGCTGTCGTAAAAAATGATCCTGCCATTTACATGATGTACCAGGTTGCTGCCGGGTACAAACTCAATGGCGCTGATGAAAGTATCGGCAGGCAACTCAAACGGTATCTTCATCACCATAAACCGGTCTGTGTTATCTCCTTTTACCAGGTAAGGTTTTATTTTAAGACGGAGGTCGGGTTTGCCGATCATCGAGCCGGCCGGAAAATACGGCGGCCGTGGTATATTACTGGTGTCACCCAGTGGCGCGCCAGCATCCACCCATTGGTTGATGATGGAGATCTGTTGCGCTGATAATTGATTTTCACCGAGGAAATGCCAGTACGTAGCATCTGCAGGCCACGGCGGCATGATTCCGAGATTAATGATTTTGCGAATGGTTTTGCTGCGCTTGGCGACATCCTTATAGCTGATGAGCGTAAACGGTGCAGGCTGACCGGGCCGGTGACACTTGGTGCACTTTGCATAGATGATGGGTGCGACATCATTCGAAAAAGTGACAGTAGATTTTTGTGTGCAGGATGATAATGCGGCGATGAGCAGCAGGAAGCACCCTGCATAGCGCATGTGCCATCGAAAAGGTTGGTGAATGACAGGTGCTTTTTTTTTCATCTTGTCAAAAGCGGCGGCCAATATACCAGAAGCTATCTCAAAACAGGAATTCAATGTGGTCATGCCGAATTTATTTCAGTATTTGTCAATGAATGGAAATGATCCTGACCCCGATCAGTCGTGACAGGAGAACTCCGGATATTTTAAGGTGGCTTCTGCTAACCATGAAACATGCGTCGGATGAAATTAGCGGGAAAATTTTTTATCCGGGAATAGTGCCGGACAATGCAGCCGTCATTCAATATAACATCCGATAGCTTTGGTTGAATCAATGATGATGGGTTTGTTTTGCAGCATGGCATTTACGGCATCCGTCAGGTAATGTGCTGTAACCATGGGCCGCACTTTGCCAATCTCATAACCCCAGTTGTCGATCATGCCACGGTAAAGCGTTTGACCGCTGTTGCTTATCAGGAAAACTTCCGGCGTAATAGTGGCATTCAGCTTTTTCTGCAAAACAAAATCCGGATCGAGCAGTATTGTAAAGTGAAGGCGGTTTTTGGTACTGTATTCTGTGATTTCACTGCCTGCATAATTCTTGCCTGACACAACGCCTAACATCACGATATCAGCTTCCTGGAAAGTGCTGTCGAGCCGTCGAAAAGTTTTTGCATAGGAGTTGCAGAAGGGGCATTCCGGCTGAAGAAAAATGATGACAACTGCTTTCGCGGAGCGGAGCTCAGCAAAGGAAAATTTTTCATGCTGTACGGTATTGAGGTCAGTTGCAAAAAAATCAGGTTCGGATTCCTTTTTTGAACAACCGGTTTGCAGGACGATGACCAGCAGGCTGAAACATAAAATACATCTCATGGAAAATCAATTCCCCTCAAAGGTAAGTGGCCAGTTGTGAATGAGAATTTAACCGGCAATATTTATTTACAGCCGCGTATGCAAAAGGCAGGATTTTGCTTACGCAATCATGATGTGGTCAAGAACCAGATATCTGTTGATCGCTGCGATATTACAGCATCCTTTCATTGCCTTACCAAAAGTGATTACAATTCATAAAACCCAACGCTGCCACCAACCCAGTCGAGATCTTTGTTATAATCCACACCAATCATTTTTCCTTTACTCAGCCTTACGAGGTTAATGGTAAGCATTGGCTTAGGTTCATCCGGCAACCAGATATACAACAACCTGATTTCTGCTTTAACCGGGCCGGTGGGCGATGCAATCACCGGTGCATATTGGACCTTGCGTTGCAGGATATAGTTGTGCCGGTCGGCAATGGCATCGATATCTGCCCGCTGCACGTCAAAAGTTACGCCGTGCCCTGAAAATGAGAAGAGGGGTTTGAGCACATAATTTTCCAGGTCTTCCGGAATAACCGTCACCTGGTCGAGAAACTGTGTCTTCGGAACATACTTGCTGTCAATAAATGGCATGGAGAATTTACTGATGCGGAAAAACCAGTTAGGGTGAATGGTCCAGCTTACATCAACCTCTTCCGTCAGGTGAAACTGGCAGGTGAGATCTTTTCGTTTAACAAACTCATCGAAGATCACGCGGTTATAGATACGGTGAATAGGAATCTTTCTGCCATTCTGCTCATAAAACAGTTTGCGGCCTTCACGGATCACTTTACTGATGCAGACATATTCAATGCCCAGCATTTTCTTCGTTAGTTCAAAGTCAACACGCGTCTTTTGTTTCTCCGGTTCAATTTCAAGCAGCACAACATTTTCCGGGTTTTCGGACCCCACAATCCATTGCCTGATGCGCTTTACATAAGTTTCATCATTCAATCCGTTGAAAAGGTGGCTCACATTATCGGGCACCCAGAAATGCTCTCTGAATTTGCCGGCCAGCCAATGCTGATAAGCGAAGAGTGAAGGGAAGGCCTGTGCCTCTATAAGCTGTGGCGACAAATCGCCTGCTTCATTACGGCAGATGGCAAAATCGATGGCAATTGTCTGTGGCCTTGATTCTTCATTGGGAACCCGCAGCTGTGGCGGAATGGCGCGGTCGGAGATACGGTAATATTCCGGTGACGTCACGGTGCGGAGGATCTCATCGCCGCCGGCAATCAGCTGATCTTCGAAGCTGCGGGGAACAAAAATCGGCGATTCGGCAATCCTGAATTCAATGTGATAGCCGGCTTCTTCATTGAGGTTTGCAAGGAAGCGTTTATATTTTTCGGCGGTAAACTGTGCATTATATTTTTCGCGATAGTAAGGAACCATGACTGTTGCGTTTTGAGCAGCATCAAAAATAATTAAATACCAGAGAGGCGGTAATAAAGAAAGTTAAAGGGAAACGGCTCCGTTCAGCCGCGCTGATGATTGCGTGGTGAGAACAATATTTCTAATTTCAAAATAGCGGAAGGAGCAATCGCTGCACATGATTAAATGGCAGGCCGCATGGATTTTTTTTGAAAATTCCCGCAGGAAGAAAACATAAGTGTTGAGGTCTTATCCGGAGAAACGCTCAAATGCATGGTTCAATCCGGGCTCAGGCACCATGTCGGCAGCATCTATCACCTGCCTGAAAGAGTTTGCAAGGAAAGTAGGGAGAATAACTTTTTGTGTCAATACAATTTTTTGGGGATCGTCCAGGAAGTCAACCATCTGGTAATATTTTTCACTGCCATGATGTTTGATGATATGCTCCTTTTTATCGGGCCGGGCAAAGTAGCGTAACATACCTTGCGGATCTGCTTCGGGGTGAAACTGTGTGCCGATAAATTCATCGGAGAAGCGGACAGCCATCATCGCGCGTTCAAGATTGACATGTGGCCTTGGTTTTTCCAGCGCGAGTAACTGAAATCCTTCCCGTTCCATCAGCGTATGATTCGGTTGAATCACCTGGTAGTCGCGGGAGTCAACGGCAAAGAATGGTTCCGGCAGTTGTTCAAAGAGCGGCTCCTTACTGGCACGGCTGGTTTCATGAATCGGGAATACGCCGAATGAAGTGGATTTGCGTTTCGTGACTTCACCTACTTTCCAGTGCCTGCATATCAGCTGGAAAGAATGACAAATAAAAAAGACATGCTTCTTCTGATCGTTGTGCTTCAGATTGTACTCCCATAAGTTGTCAATGAGCCTGAAGTATTTCTTTTCCCAGTGTTCGCCGCTTGCCAGCGGACTGCCCGGCCCGCCGGAAGAAATATACACATCGTAGCTTTCATCCGGTAACTCTTCGGCATTACGCACATCATATACATCCCAACGGACACGGGCATCAGTTTTCTGACGTTCGAGGTAAAGCAGTGACCGAATGCCGCGCATGCCTTCATTCTTCTCGCGGTTGTAAAGGTCGAGAACGGCTACTTTGATATTCGGTTTCTCCATATTGGTGGCTAAACTTCTTACGGATGGTATTGGCAGCTTGCTGATGCCAACTGCTAAATCAAAAATCTGTTAATAAGGTTCAAATATAAAACTAACAGAGAATTAATTTTCCACAGCTATCAGATATAAATGGAAACCATATCTTCTGCCGCCAGCGTATAATAAAACTATCAGGAAAGAAATTTATGGATCTCCTGTCAGTCTTCTGGAAGTTGTTACCTGAAGACGATAATCCTTGCTGATAACGGAATCATCAGTTCAGTTTACTACTCCGGTTATATTTATGTTCATAGTTGAATCGGGAACAATGATGCAGGATGATTGAGGGAAGGTTGTCTTTCAAAATAACAATCGTAAGCAGCCGCTGTGAAGTTTCAGTCCAGGCCGATGTTTGTTTCGGCTACAATGAAGTCCACCACCTTTCGCAGGTCATTGGTTTGTTCATACACTTTGAGCTGCCTGTCGGCGCCACTGCCCATCTTCACAATTTCCTGCAGGTAATTCACTTCTTCCCTGCAGTTCAGGTCATCCACCACATCATCAACAAAGCTGATCAGTTCATCAAGCAGGCTTTGAAAGGGCACTTCCTGTTCGATGCCAAAATCAATGAGTTTACCATCAACGCCATATCGCGCAGCGCGCCATTTATTTTCATTGATCAGCGCCCGTTTATAAGTCCGGAAGGTGAGATTTTGCTGCATCAGTTTATGTTGCTTTGCCACCACCGCCTGCATAATAGCGGCCAGTGCAATAGTTTCATCCAACCGCATGGGCACATCACAAATCCTGAATTCAAGCGTGCTGAAGACAGGATGGAGGCGAAGATCCCACCAGATTTTTTTGCCGTTGTCAATGCAACCGGTTTTCACCAGCAGTGCGATGTATTCATCGAATTCAGCGGCGCTCGTAAAATTCTCAGGGATGCCGGTACGGGGAAATTTGTCAAATACCTTGGTCCGGTAGGATTTGTATCCTGTATTTCTTCCCAGCCAAAAGGGCGAATTGGTGGATAGTGCAAAAATGTGCGGCAGAAAATATCGGACAGCATTCATGATCTGCACACCAGTCTGCCGTGTGTCGATGCCGACATGCACATGCAGGCCGAAGATCAGATTAGAGCGGGCGGCATCCTGCATTTCGTTCACGATCTCTTTGTATCGCGGATGGTCAGTAATCATCGCATCCTGCCAGCGGGAAAAGGGATGTGCACCGGCGGCGCCAATCAGGCAGTCTTGCTTCTTGGCGATATCGGAAATGATGCTGCGCAGGTGCTTCACTTCTTTGCGCGCTTCTTTAACATCATGGCAAATGTTGGTGCCCACTTCCACCACGGCCTTGTGCATTTCGGCTTTCACCTGTTCATTAAGCAGGGTCATTCCGCCTTCCACTACCTGGTGCAGGTGCGAAACAAGTTCCCTTGTCTCAGGATCAATAATCATGAATTCCTCCTCAATGCCTAATGTAAACAGCTTATTGACCATGGTGCAGAAGATAGGTTATGCGATGGCTGGTAAAATAAACAACAAAAGCTGAATCGGGCAAGATGTCTGTTGCTTTTTGCTGCAAGGCAGGTGTATTCGCTGCGGTAGTGCAGCTTTGCAGCCTTATAAAATAACACGAATCACAAGATGTTCATTGCAGTTGCCGGAGGCGAAGTACTGCAGGCTATCTGTGATTCGTGTATTGCCGGAGTTATCAGAAATCTTTACCGATGCTCAGCCCCTGGGCCGCATTTTTGATGTAGGTGCCCCAGGTAAGGTTGTCAGCACCATCACGGTGTGCGAGTGCTTTTTCAATAGCCATATTCGCCGCGTTTTCCACCACCCATTCAAAATTCTCTTCCCCTACAGAATGCCGGTCGGCATCCGGAGAAGGATTGCAGAAGTCTATAGCATACGGCACGCCGTCACGTACGGCAAATTCAACGGTATTGAAATCATATCCGAGTGCATGATTCAGTTTCAGTACATAATTATGAATCGTCTGCATCAACTCATCCGATACATTGTGATTGGCAACATAACGCAGGTGATGCGGATTGCGTGGTTCATAATGCATGATCTTCACATATTTACCACCCAGGCAGTAACAACGGAAGTAAGCATCAAACTGAATCTCTTCCTGCAGCAGCATCACCAGCTGGCCTGTCTCCGCATGCTTGGCAAAAAGATCGGCGGAATCCGTGATCTTATATACGTTTTTCCAACCGCCTCCGGCATATGGTTTCATGTACGCCGGAAAACCAATGTATCCCAGCATGCCTTCCCAGTCCAGTGGTGTTACAAGATTTGAAAAGGAATCGCCGGTAGTATCCGTTGGATGTTCATGTGATGGAATGATCACTGTTTTCGGAACAGGAACACCGATCTTGATGGCAAGGCAGTTGTTGAAGAACTTATCATCGGCACTCCACCAGAAAGGGTTG
Organism: Chitinophagales bacterium; assembly: GCA_019694975.1. Classification (NCBI taxonomy): domain Bacteria; kingdom Pseudomonadati; phylum Bacteroidota; class Chitinophagia; order Chitinophagales; species Chitinophagales bacterium. Next base: position 709,436 of record JAIBAY010000001.1, on the reverse strand, counting down.
TTCAATACGGCTGTTCCGCATAAAGCAGCATTCTTAAGAAAGGTGCGGTAGAAAGGCACATCCTGCGAGATACGGTCAATAATGACATCGTAGCCGGATGCATAGGCCTGCGCTACTTTATCAATCCGGACGGCTTCCGCGGTAATGCCTTCCACATTTTTTGAATTGACACGGTCAATGAATGCTGTTGGGAACGTACGTTCCATGCCGAAAAGAATTCCGATTTTTTTCATGAGAAGATTTGAATTGAGTAAAGAAATAAAAGTGCTATTGCTGCAGAGTGCGCTGTTTACCGCCTTAGAATTTCATCTGGGAAAGGTAATGGGGAAACATTTCACGCCAGATGGGCCAGTCATGTACTGCACCCATCCTGATATCCAGCCAGTGTGATACACCTTTCCTGTTAAGAATATCTGAAAGCTGCTTATTGGCTTCAAGGCAGATGTCATGTTCGCCGGCACCCAGCACAATGCCCATTTCATGAAGTGCAGGATTTTCCAGTCCTGGCAGGTAGTCTGTCGGATTGTTATAATACACATTATCGTCGTAATGTCCGTCCATCTGCGGCTTAATATCAAATGCCGCACTCATGCTGAACAGATAGCCCACTTTCTCCGGGTAACGGAATGCGACATTGGTGGCATGGTATCCTCCGAAGCTGCAGCCTGCGACAGCTACTTTCGGGCGGCCGGTTTCATTTTGTGCCCTGGTTATGATTTCTTCATTGATGAAGCGGTCATAGGTAATGTGGTTGAGTGCACGGATAGCGGGGCTTACATTTTTGTTGTACCAGCTTTCTTCATCAATACTGTCGACGCAGTAAATTTTGACGTAGCCGTTATTTACATACCATTCAACACTTTCAATCAGTTTGAAATCACGGTTTTGATAGTACCTACCCATGGAAGTGGGGAAAGTAATGATAGGGTAACCGCTTTCACCATATACCAGCATCTCGGTTTCACGGTTTAAAATCGGAGAGTGCCATTTGATATGTTGTTCGTTCACAGTGCAGTAATTTAAAGTGGAATGAATAAATGAATCATTAGAATGTAAAAACGAGGCGCAAAGGTAGAAAATGATTGTTGAAGAAGGAAGGGTGGGAAGGATAAACTGTCCTGCAGAACGGCAGAAGGATTGATTGGATGTGAATTTTTCCGTTGCGAATGTGTGATTGCTAATTGCATGATTTACCGGCAGGGCTGTCCTTTTCCTTTAATCCTCGTACATTTGGCCTTTCCTGAAAAAAAATGAATTCCGGTATAAATCCATTCCGCTCCGCGGTCGTATTACCCTTTTTTCTTTCCTGCCTGGTTGTGGGAACCTTAAACGCAGACAATCTGGAAGCTATGTCCGCTGTTGCCGCAGAACCTGCAATAACTGACGCGGATGACGGCAGGTTATTACCGGCAGGCGGACCTCCGGGAATGGTATGGATTGAGGGCGGGAATTTTACGATGGGAATAGATTCCGACGCGGAAGCAAGACCGGATGAATCACCGACACATCAGGTACATGTGGATGGATTCTGGATGGATATAACGGAAGTCACGAATGCGCAATTTGCTGCATTTGTGAAGGCTACCGGTTATGTTACCACTGCGGAAATAAAACCCGACTGGGAAGAGATAAAAAAGCAGCTGCCCCCGGGAACACCGAAGCCACCGGATTCAATCTTTGTGCCGGGCTCATTGGTATTCGATCCGCCTGATTATCCTGTTGCATTGGATAATATTGGTCAATGGTGGTCATGGGTGCATGGTGCCAACTGGAAACAGCCGCTTGGGCCGGGTAGTACCATTGCCGGTAAGGATGACTACCCTGTCGTACAGGTTTCCTGGGATGATGCGGTTGCCTACTGTAAATGGGCCGGGAAGAGGCTGCCAACGGAAGCTGAATGGGAATATGCGGCAAGGGGCGGCTTAAACGGCAATAAATATCCGTGGGGTAATGATAAGGAATACGCCAGGCATGCTAATACCTGGAACGGACATTTTCCTGATAAGAATACCAGGGAAGATGGCTATGAATTGCAGGCGCCAGTGAAGTCTTTTCCGCCAAACGGTTACGGACTGTATGATATGGCTGGCAATGTTTGGGAATGGTGCAGCGATTGGTACCGATTCGACTATTATAAGGACTGTGCAGCCCAAAAGATGGTTGTTAATCCGGCTGGTCCTGCCGATAGTTTTGATCCTGAAGAACCTACCATACCAAAACGTGTTAACCGTGGCGGATCTTTTTTATGTAATGACAGCTATTGCTCCAGTTACCGGATTACCGCACGTATGAAAACCAGCCAGGATACAGGACTGGAACATTGCGGATTCAGGTGTGTCATGACAAGTCAGCAATGGGATTCTATTAAGAAGAAATAAAACTGTGCCCGCGACTGTAAAACAATGATGGCATGATTTTAGGAAAGCAAAGTCATTTCTTTTAATTGAAAATCCGGGTTTGCTGATGAAGCTTCAGGTCATAGTTTTCTTCTTTATCACTGCACTGATTACTGGTAAAACTGCCTTGTGCCAAAGCAATGCACGCAATAACAGCCTTGGCGTTTATATAGGCCCGAATTTCAGCAATATTAATATGAGTTCGCCGCAACTGAATGCTGATACCCGTTCCGGTTACCAGGCTGGTATCTTTTACCGGTCAGGCAAGCTGGTTTACGGACAATTTGGATTGCAATATCAATTGATGAAATGCAATTTTCAGATGGTGGATTCAACACCGGAAGTTTCAGGTGATGTCACATTTAAGCGGATACAGTTACCGCTTTATGGCGGGCTTAACCTCGTGCCCGCTGTTGGCAGCATACTGAATATCAGGGCTTTTGCAGGTCCTGTATTGTCTTATGATTTTAATATCCCGCCCAACAGTCTTTCAATGACACCGGAAGATTTTTCACGCTTCCGTGTTGAAGGAACTTTTGGTGCCGGTCTCGACGTGCTTATCTTTTCGCTTGATGCCGGTTATACAATGGGTTTCGGCAACCTGTTTGCCGGCGATTTTGACGGCAAGGGCAACTATGCTTTTTTAAACGTTGGCCTCAAATTCTGATATCATCTAACATATCTGCCCCCACCATTTTGATTTGCATAAGTGGCTGCCGGAAAGTACCTTCGCGCAGTTTTTTACCCTTTCAGGGCAGATCAGCCAGTTGAGTTTTCACTGATTTTCCGGACAGCCTTTTTCCCGTGCAGTCTGACAGTAATCCGGATCCCCAGGTTAAAAATTTTAGCGTTGTTTGGTGGAGTGGCGAATCACTTCGTACACAGTTCAACATAACAATTATTAACTTCAGTCCTTCATACTTTAAATTCTCTGTCTTCCATGAAATTTTTACAGTCTTTCGGCTTCCGCCGGCGCAGTGTCTTGAGTACCTTTCTCATCCTGTTAAATTTGACCGCATTTAATTCTTATGGTCAGTCTGCTTCCTTCTGGCAGGACGTTAATGCCGGAGTTGCGTTTATGTATGGCTCAAGGTATTCCACTCCGGCAGCTTACCGTACACTACAGCTGGATATCAATGCGATGCGGAACCATTTGCTGTCTGCGCCTATGGAATTTTCTGCCTCAGCGCGTTCTAAGAGCCTGGTGATGAGCCTGCCGATGCCGGATGGTTCAATCGATGATTTTGAGATTTTTGAATCGCCGGTAATGGCACCTGCCCTGGCTGCAAAATATCCTGAAATAAAAACGTATGCCGGAACAGGTATTTCAGATCCGCGTGCCCACATCCGTATTGATGTAACTGATTTCGGGTTTCATGCCATGATATTATCTCCCCGTGGTGATGTGTTTATTGATCCCGTCAGCAATGAAAGCACTGATTACTATATCGCCTATAACAAAAGAGATCTTCCGCGGCAATATGCTTTTGACTGTGAAGTGAAAAGTGAATCACATGAAGATTCCGGTATTGAAAAAAAGCACAATTCGCTTCAATATCGCAGTTCGGGCGATCAGCTGAGAATTTACAGGCTGGCACTGGCCTGCACTGCGCAGTATGCTGCCACTAAAGGAGGCACGGTCAGCGGCGCCTTGTCAGGGATGACAACCTCGGTGAACAGGGTAACCGGTATTTATGAATCTGAACTCGGTATCCGCCTAGAATTGATAGAAAACAATGATACATTGATTTACCTCGTTGACGCAACAGACCCATATACCAATAATGATGGCTATGTAATGCTGGATCAGAATCAATCAACGATTAACTCAATTATAGGCAGTGCCAACTATGATATTGGCCATGTATTCAGTACCGGCGGTGGTGGTATCGCCGGGCTTGGTGTCGTTTGTATCAATAGCCAAAAGGCGAATGGAGTCACCGGTTTGCCGAATCCGACGGGCGATGCATTTGATGTGGATTATGTTGCGCATGAAATGGGCCATCAGTTTGGTGGCAACCATACTTTCAACTCAACTTCAGGAGCCTGTGGCGGTGGTAACAGGGCACCCGGTACAGCTTTTGAACCGGGCAGCGGTTCATCTATAATGGCTTATGCCGGCATCTGTTCACCCAACGACCTGCAGTCACACAGCGATCCGTTTTTTCATACAGGCAGCTACGATGAGATCAGTGATTATGCGTTTGAAGCGGAAGGTTCAGGTTGTCCGGTATTGGTGGAAACAGGCAATACGCCACCCTCTGCTGACGGAGGCAGCAACTATTCCATCCCATATAAAACATATTTCAAATTAACCGGTACCGGAGCAGATGCCGATGGCGATTCACTCTCCTACATGTGGGAGGAAATTGACAAAGGACCGGCTACAAATATGAATGCACCGACAGGCAATGCACCCGCATTCCGCAGCTTTAAAGCAGACACTGTACCCTATCGTTATTTTCCGAAACTGTCAAGCATTGTTACAGGAGCAGTTTCCAATGGTGAAACTTTGCCTGGCTATGCCCGCTCCATGAAATTCAGATTTATCGTACGCGACAACCGGCCCGATGGCGGCGGATATACTTATGATGATACACCCGTTACTCTCTCTGTAATCAACACCGGTGCACCGTTTAAAGTAACCTATCCAACCACCACCGATACCTGGGGCATTGGCACTACGCATACAGTTACTTGGGATGTTTCTTCCACGGATGCCGCACCGATAAATTGCAGCTCGGTGAATATCCTTTTGTCAATTGACGGTGGATATACTTACCCGGTTGCCCTGTTATCCAATACAGCAAATGATGGCAGTGAAGCCATCACCCTACCTAATGATCAGGACTTGTTTACCACCAAGGCTCGTATCATGGTGCAATCAGCTGGAAATGTTTTTTTCGATATCTCCGATCAGAATTTTGTGATTGATGCAAGCACCGGCATAGCACAGGCTGTTGCATCCCAACCGGGTTTTACAGTGTACCCGAATCCTTCGAATGGCATATTGCATGTCACGTTGCAAGTAGCTGAAGCGGGAACGTTACTTCGCCTGAAAAATGTGGTTGGCACCACAGTAATGGAACAACAGGTTGAAAATGCTGCAGGACAACAGGAAGTGTCGCTGGATTTATCAAAGCAACCTGACGGAGTTTATTTTGTGGAATTGGTGAATGATAAGGGAAGTGTGATGAGGAAGGTGGTCAAACAATAAGTAAAGTGCAGGCAGTACACAAAGAGTAATTTTCCGGAAGGCGGTCGCTATGACCGCCTTTCTCTTTTTGACGATCCATAGATCGAGTTTTTGAATGAGTGGCTGGCCGCGCACTTTTGTCAGTTTAGGTTGTGCCTGTAAATCAAATGGAAAGTAAATGATATTGTGCAAGGAATCTTCCTTTATGGATTACGCTTTATCTCTTGCTGAGAACACAAGGCTGGTTCAAGATAAAAACCAGAAACATTGAACAATTGCACTATCACAGACTTTTCAGCAGTGCATAAGAACATTCCGGCTATGATTTATCAGCATGCCGGTAGGAAAACTTCTTTACTTCCTGCATAAGCAACGGTATCACCATCAGGCAAGCGCCAAGCATGATGGATATATCAGCAAGATTGAAGACGCCTGTTCTGAATATACCGGTATGGAAAAACAGAAAATCTGTAACAGAACCATACAAGATGCGGTCGGCTATATTTCCTATTCCTCCGCCGATTACAAAACAAAGCCCAACAGAAAATATTACGGAAACTTGCCGGTAAAAGAGCAGGTACAGCAATGATGCCGTCAATGCAAGCACCGGAAGAACGGATAATATTAACCATTTCAGCGGCCCGGAAAGTGAAGTGCCGAGACTCAGAAAAGCACCTGAATTTTCTACGTTCATGAGCACGAGATGATTATTCAGAAAATAGATTGGTTCCGCAGGGTTGATATTATTACGAACCACATTTTTTGAAAGCTGATCGCAGCCGATGTTTACCACTACAATCAGCAACATCACTATTGATCTTAATAATTTCGGATTGTGCTTCATGATTTCGCGGATTCCCGCGCCGGAGTTAATTTGATTTTTCCTGCACACCTGTTTTCAGCCAACATCGTTCCATGTATCTGTTGCAGCGTATCAGCGTGCTGCCGCAAATAATTCAATCTTTAGTATTTCAGGCTTTTCGCAACCAAGTCATACAGTTCACGGTACTTATGAAATGATTGTGCACTGGATACCATGGTGAGGATGAGAACAGATTTACCGCTGTTGGCGAAATAAACGTAGTTATAAACTGTTTCGTTGGTACGCTGATTTTTATGTGTTTCAATAAGCCATTTATAGTGACGCTTGTTGATGTCTTTCTCTCCCTGCTCCACAATTTTAAATTCAGGCGCTCTTTGAATCGCACTCAAAAACTGCTGATAAGCAGTATTCAGGTCGGCAGGTTTGTTATACAGCACATTCACTGAGAAATTTTCTCTCACCAAATCTGTACTGTCTTTCGCTTTCCTGGCGGCCATGAAACTGGTTGACTTGTCTTTGGGAATACCATAACGCCAGTTTTGCGGTACACCAATCGTGAAATGATTGACAGTATCTTCATACACCAGTAATTGTTCCTGCGCGAAGGAGGTCATCGGCAGCAGCATGACTATCAGGAAAAAGAGATGTTGTAATTTCATGTTCATTGATATTTTAATACCGTGATGTTTTTTACAAGGCTGCAATTTCCGCAATATTTTAAAGAGTGAAAAAGAAGATTTCGGTACAGATGCGTAAGCAGCATTATACAGCAAATCACTTGCCTTTCTGAATGATCCTATTGATTGTATGCATCTCCTTCATGCTTTTACGTCAAACTTTTCACTGAGCAGTTTTTCCAGGGCAAACATTTCATCGCGGAGCCTTGCTGCCTCCAGGAAATCAAGTTCTTTAGCCGATTTCTGCATTTTTTTCTTCGTGTGCTGAATAACTTTCTCCAATTGTGCCTGCGTCATATATTCCAGCAACGGATCAGCAACCAGCGACACCTCTTCCGGTTCAACATAAGCGCCTTCTACCACAGGCCGTATCATCAATACCGATGATTGCTGATGAATCTGTTCCTTCGTGCGTAAAATGGTTTTCGGTGTGATATGATTGGCTTCATTATACTTCAGCTGTTTCTCACGGCGCCGGTTGGTTTCATCAATGGTTTTCTGCATCGATTCTGTAACCTGGTCGGCATACATGATTACCAGCCCGTTCACATTCCGTGCGGCGCGGCCTGCAATCTGTGTCAGTGAACGTGCATTGCGAAGAAAGCCTTCTTTATCGGCATCCATAATGGCCACCAATGAAACTTCCGGCAGGTCGAGGCCTTCCCGTAAAAGATTAACACCAATCAGCACATCAAACACACCTAACCGCAAGTCACGCAGAATTTCCACACGCTCCAGCGTCTCTACCTCAGAATGAATGTAACGGCAGCGGATATTCAGCCTGGTCATATATTTTGATAGCTCTTCGGCCATGCGTTTAGTAAGGGTAGTAACCAGTATCCTGTCACCCTGCTTCACCCGTTCATCAATCATTTCCAGCAGATCATCCACCTGGTTGATACTTGGCCGTACCTCTATCACCGGATCCAGCAATCCGGTTGGCCGCACTACCTGTTCCACTACAGCGCCTTCCGACTGTTCCAGTTCATAATCGCCTGGAGTGGCACTAACATATATCACCTGTCCAACCATGTTTTCAAATTCTTCAAAGTTGAGTGGCCGGTTATCCATCGCCGAAGGCAAACGGAATCCAAACTCTACCAGGTTTTGTTTCCGCGAACGGTCACCGCCAAACATGCCATGTACCTGTGGTATGGTAGCATGGCTCTCATCAATCACCATCAGAAAATCCTTGGGAAAATAATCGAGCAGGCAAAAAGGCCTTTCGCCCGGTTTACGATGATCCAGATAACGTGAGTAGTTCTCAATGCCTGAACAATAACCCAGTTCTTTCATCATCTCCAGGTCAAAGGTCACCCGTTCTCTCAGCCTGGTAGCTTCCACCACTTTTCCCGCTTCTTTGAAATATTCCACCTGCAGATTCATGTCATCCTGAATCTCATTCATGATCTGTGTGAACTGTTCTTTGGGCGTGATATACATATTAGCCGGGAAAATTGCAGCATCTTCCATGTTGCCAATCTTCCGGCTTGTTTCGGGATCGAGCGTCTCAATTTCTTCAATGACATCCCCAAAGAAAGTGATCCGGTAAGCATAATCAGCATACGGCAGGAAGACATCAACGGTGTCACCTGTCACGCGGAATTTTCCGCCTTTCATCTCACCGTCTGAACGGGAATAGAGGCTGTCGACCAGCTGATACAACAGACTGTTACGGCTGCGGGTTTCACCAACCTTCAGGCGTATGATGCCGTTGGTGTACTCCGTGGGGTTACCAATACCATAAATACAGGATACCGATGCTACAACGATAATGTCTTTTCTGCCGCTCATGAGGGAAGACGTGGCACGTAACCTTAGTTTCTCGACCTCTGCATTGATAGAAAGATCTTTTTCGATATATGTGTTGGAAACAGGCAGATACGCTTCGGGCTGATAGTAGTCGTAGTAGGAAACAAAATATTCGACTGCGTTTTCAGGAAAGAAATTTCTGAACTCGCCATAAAGCTGTGCAACCAGTGTTTTGTTATGACTCAGCACCAATGTTGGCCGCTGCAATTCCTGTATAAGATTGGCAATGGTAAAAGTTTTTCCGGAGCCGGTAACACCCAGTAAGACCTGTGCACTATCACCACGGCGCACGCCTTCAGCCAGTTGCCTGATGGCTTCGGGCTGATCTCCGGTGGGTTTGTATTGCGAGGATAATTTGAAAGGCATGATGCAATATAGCAACCGCTATTTCATAATTTTTTTGAAGGCTCAAATTTAGCGCTTCTTCCGTTCTGCCACATTCCCGGTAAGGATAAAAAATAAATTGACATGGCATCACCGGAATGGCTGACCTGTAACGGTCATTTATTACGGTGATGCCATGGCAAACATTTTTCTGCTGCAACGGCAAGTATTATGAAGTACGCTACTTACAGATAATTACGTTACAGTTTATGATGAGGTTGTCTGCAGCATCAGAAACTTCCCCGCAATGCAATAATAAAATTCCTTCCAGGTGCACTGATGCCGGAAGCAAACACCCTGTAGTTAGCGTCCAGCAGGTTTTCACAGGCAGCCTGAATCATCAGGTTTTTGGTGAGCTGATATTGTAACCTGAGGTTGAGCGTCCACCAGGCAGGCATTCCTTCAGGAGTGGCATATTGCTCATTGTCTTCCCCGCCGCTATTGTAATCTTCAATATGCTTCCATCCATTGTAGTTGGCAAACAACTCACCCCTGAATCCTTTCTGATGATAAATAACACTTGTTTTGCCGATCACGGGTGGAATATGGTCGAGCGGATCATTGCCTTCATCTTCAATAATCTCACCTTTTGTATAAGTGATCGTACTTACCAGTGAGAGGAAGTCCGTAAAGTCGATGAAGAGATTCGCATTCGCTCCATATAAAAATGCTTTCCGCTTATTCTGGTTAGCGAGCACTTCACTGAGTTCGCCATCATAGATAATGGAGTCCTGCCCGTTGTAAGTGAATTTGTCAGTGACAATGGCATTGCGGAACATGGTCGCAAATCCAACTACTTCCACTTTCACCTTATCGCTGAATATTTTGGAGACATTCAAATCGAGATTGTATGTTTTTTCCGGTTCAAGGTCAGGGTTGGGAACTATCACGCTGCCGGGTGCACTCTCAAATACTTTGGCAAGATCGTCGACATCGGGCGCACGAAACCCGGATGAACCAATCATTGCCAGTCGCCATCCTGTATCGCCGTTCCAGATAATACCAAGCGAACCGCTGAGCGGGAGATGTGACTGTTTGATTTCGTTGAATGGAAAGTCAAAAAATTCTTTGCTGACAAACGTAGAATGTAACATGATGGATTCGAGGCGCAGCCCGCCATTTAAGACCCAATGATCATCAATCTTCCAGGTATCAGTAGCATAAAGCCCGATAGTGTTCATCGTATTATCACCATCCGGGTAACGGGTATCAAGCGATGAAATTTCCCCGGTCTCAATATCTTCCTCTTCCGCTGTAGAGGTGAGTGAGTTCAGGTAACCTTCCAAACCAACACGCAGGTCATTGCGCTCGGTGGTTTTCCTGGCATCAATTCCAAAACCAAATACGCCCACTTTTTCGGTGCGGTTTTGCAGTCCTGTGCGATCCACCCTTCGCTGATGACGGCTTTCGGTGATGTACTGATAGTTCAGGCGTCCGGTATAAGCATTGAAAAAGCCACCCATGTCATCAAGATGCAGCTCATAAGATGCCAGTGTCCGCAGCTGCGGGCCGTAGTACCATTCAGCATTTCTCAGCCCTTCACCATCCGGATCTGTCAGCCTGTCGTAACGCGGGATATCAGATGAATTGGATAGTTGAAGGTTCAGCACATGACGCACATGATCTGATTGTTTGAACAACAATTTTTCCAGGATATCATATTGAGAATATCCGGAAAAAACCTGCTTATAGATGTTGTCATTTTTTACCAGCGAGTCTTTGTCATTGATCCGATCAATGTAATAAGGTCTTAACCAGGTGCTGTCTGCTGTCTTATTTAAGTTTTTTCCCTGTATCAGATCATCGAAGTCTGTATAGGTGACGGATGTTATGGAAGCCAGTTTGGCACCACCGATATTCAGATCAATGTGACCGGTTTTTTCCGTGTTGGCAGATGCAAACCTCAGGAAAGCATTTCCATGCACATTCAGTTTGCTGCTCTCATCACTGAGTACTGGGTCTTTGGTGTGCAGGTGAATGACGCCACCCAATGCATCACTCCCGTAAACGGTCGAAGCGGGTCCAAATAATATTTCGGTATTCTCCAGCATAGACGGATCCATCGTGATGATGTTTTGAAGGTGGCCTGAACGGTAAATGAGATTGTTCAGACGCACATTATCTATTTCCAGCAATACACGGCTTGCTTCAAATCCGCGGAGTACCGGACTTCCTCCGCCCTGTTGCGACTTTTGCACCATTATCTGTCCGGTATTGGCAAGCATTTCCGATGCAGTAGCAGGATTTGATTGCTGAATCTGTTTTGTATTGATGACTTCAACCTGTTGCGCCACATTTCTTTTTTCTTCCGGCACCTTATTCGCCGATACAACTGTTTCATCCAGCGTAATAACCCTGTCTGTAAGAGTTGTATCCGGATCCGAAGTCTGTGCCACAACAGGGATTGTGAAAAGAAAAAGCAGGCAGTATGATAAAATGAAAAACTGTTTCATTGATTAGGAGTTTAGTGGAGAATGGATAAGCCTGTCCATGAACAGGCATTGGCAAATGCAATGCGCTGGCCGCACAGTATTCCTGTGCCCAACATTAAAGATGGAATAGTCTGCTAAGGCTGTGTTCCGGCGGCGGACAATAGAGCACGGTACACGGAATCTGATAGATGGGAATTTGACTGGCGAAAAGGAGGCTGCCAGGTACGGTTACGGGAGCATGCTCCGCAGCAGGCATTACAAAAAAAGTTTGCAGCAGTTTGAGTAAGTTGACAGTATTATTCGCTGCTGTGGGTTTGGGAGCTGATGAATAATCCGCGTCGAGGCAGCTGATGGCATTGCGAAGGAGGGAGGATTCTTTTGCATCCTGCACACAGGTAACTACTACATCATCTCCGGCTGTACGGACGCTTACGATATCAAAGCGTTCACCTTCATAAACAAATTCATGCTCATCCATTTTCATTTGCTCGAATTGATGAGCAGGAAACGTCAGCTCTGCGTAATAATCAGCGAGCTCTCCGGTTCGGATCATTTCCTTCATCTCCTCTTTAAGATGCAACTCGCTGAATGTAAAAAGCAGGTAGTATCCGGCTGCATAAAACAGCACCATCAGGAAGGATAATATGCATGAAAGGAGTTTCAAAAAAATACCGGTTCGTCAAATTTAGAAGTTAAATACAAGAATCAGGTATTAAATGATGGTATGGCAATGCCCCATCAAAGCACATTCAGCAATTGTTCCTTGATCTTTTCCAGTTCATCTTTCATCTGCACCACCAGTTTTTGAATGGTAGCATGATTTGCTTTTGAACCGAGTGTATTGATTTCCCTTCCCATCTCCTGCGAAATGAAATTCAGTTTTCGGCCGTTGGATTCATTTTCCGTCATCACTTTCAAAAAATAATCGCAATGACTCCTGAGCCGTACTTTTTCTTCAGAAAAATCAATGCGTTCAAGGTAATAGATCAATTCCTGCTCAAAGCGGTTGCGGTCATATTCTTCAGCGGCCACCATTTCCGACAACTGATTGCGCAGTTTTGTCTGGATGAGGCCTACGCGTTCTCTCTCGTGTGTTTCCACCTGGCTGAGCAGTGAAAGAATGGCCGCAATATTTTCTCTGAAAATTTTTTCCAGCCCTGCGCCATCTTTGCGCCTGAATTCCTGCAGGTCTTTAACTGCTTCCCGCACGGTTTGCAGCATCGGCGCGACTGCTTCCTCAGTGTTTATGTTTTTTTCCGGGCCCATCACATTGGGCATCTGCAGCACGAGTTCGAGCAGATTTTTTTTACCGGCATGCAGTTCTTTCGAAAGCGATAGCAACTCCGTGTAATACCGCCCCGCCAGCGCACGGTCGATGGTAGTATTGTTTTCATCGGCGGCAGCTTCGATCGAAATGGAAAGATCAATTTTGCCCCGTTGCAGCTGCTCCGCAATAAGGCTGCGTATTTCCATCTCCTTGTCTTTAATGGAAAAGGGCAGCCGCAGGTTAAGATCCAGGAACTTGCCGTTAAGCGATCGGATCTCGGCTTTTATCGTTTTGCCGTTTTGTAACAATGCTGCTTTCCCGTAACCGGTCATTGATTGAATCATGCGTGCCTGAATTATTCAATGGAAAATAATTTATGTTGAAAGGTGTTCCTGATTTTGAAATTGTTTTTTTAAATGGTGTTCGTTTCTTCCTTTTCATTCCTGCTGAACGCGTTCTTCGCACTCACAAAATAAACGCCTGCAAAGATGAAAACAGTGGCAATGATTTTTATCAGCGGGTACTCATCCCTGTTCAGCAACAGGGCAAAGATCGTAGCCAATGCCGGTTGAAGGTAAATATATATGCCCACTACGGAGGGTGAGGCATGTTCCATGGCGAGGGTGTTCAGCAGATAGGCAAAGAAGGTGGTGAAGATGACGATGAAGGACAGCTCTGCCCACAGCCACGGCGTGAATAGCTGCCAGTCAATGGCCGAGAACTCCTGCCAGCCTGCCGGTAGCACAAAGAGCCAGCCGAATAGGAAAACCCAGGTGATGACGGTGACGGGCCGGTACTTTTTCATCAGAGGTTTTACGATAATCAGGTAAACAGCATAAGACGCAGCGTTGATCAGAATGAGCATGTCGCCGGTTGTCTGTCCGCCACCGAGCGTGAATTCTTTGCCGGATATGATGACGAGGACTGCACCAATGGCGCCCAGCAACACGCCTGTTATCTTCAGCCAGGTAATTTTTTCATCATGAAAGATGCCGGACAGCAATAAAATAAGGATGGGTGTGGTCGTCATCATCAGCGATGCATTGATGGGCGTGGTGATGCTGAGGCCTTTGAAAAAAAGCAACTGATTGATGGCCACGCCGAATAGTCCGCAAAGGATCAGCAGCGGAATATCCTTTCGCCGGATGCTTTCCCTGATAAAGAGGAGCTGAACAGCTGTAAAAAGCACGAGTGCGACCGAAACGCGGATTACAATTGCCCCGAATGGTTGTATATAATGCGGCACCACATCTTTGGCAATGGTAAAGCTTAATGCATAAATCAGGTTGGCCGCAAAGAGATAGAAGTGCGTGCTGTAACGGTAGTTCATAACGGGGTGGCAAAGCTACCTGCTTAATTTTGAATTTTCAGGAATTGAAGCCGCGCTATTACGCGAATGTAATCACCGATAAAATGAACCGGTTCTAATACGCTGCAGTGCAAACCCTGGCTTCTCGCCGGATCATGTAATCATTCTTTTTCCATTCAGTATGCAATCGAAATTTAATTGATGCAAGCCGCAGATGTTATCAATTGCTGATTTGAATAAGCAGCATTTCCGACACATAGAATTATATGTAACTACAGCGGACAGCACCATTTGTGTGAAGGCCAGCACTTATCGGCAGCACTTTGAAATGAAGGAGTTTGTCCCGCGAATTTATTTTGTACAGATACTGCCCGCACCACATGCCGCTGTATGCAGCAGCATCATTGACCGTTAGTTGTAACCACAGGTTGCATGCGTCAGCCGTATGATTGCAAGAAGGGGAAACGATAATCACTTACAACAGGCTTCTTACATGCACGTCGTGATTCCGTTGGCAAATCACAGCGTAATCATATTTCTTACATAATATACTACAGCAGGGAACCCTGCCAAACACAAGCCTTAAAAATCTGTTCCCATGGAAAACATCCACATCACTTTTTTGCGGGCGCCGCTGTCAATGCCCTGTGCGCAATCCACGCGCAGAAAATAACCCAGTATGGTGGTGCGTGCGCCACCGCCATAACCCACCACCACCGGTTCACGGAAATAATTCACATGCACGGTAACGGGGCCTTGTGTAATGTTGAGCGTGTTAAACGGATTGTTTTCATCGTAAGGAGAAATACCCTGCCAGGCTGTTCCGGCATCGGCAAAAGCTACGAGCTGAAAGTTGCGCACCAGCTCAGAGCGGATCGGTGCTGTAATGAAATACGAGAATATAGGAAACCGGATTTCTGTATTCGCCAGCGCATAGGAGTTGCCATTGCGAATATTTTGCGGAAACCCGCGCACATTCACGGCTAATGTCTGAAAGGCATATCCGGCATTCCTGTCAACGGGTGTCTCTGTGCTGAACTTGGGATCAAACCAATTCTCCACGCCGCCCATGTAATAAACCACTTTCTGATCGCCCCATGAAGTGGCGCCGTTTAACCGCGATGCCCAGATCAGGTTGCGCGATATTTTTTTATAGTAACGGAAATCGGCACCGGTGGCAAACAGGTAGGTGTTTTTTTCATTAATCTGTCTTTGCGCATCCACATAAAATTTATAACGGATGCCGTCATAAATATTGGTTTGAATTTTTAGCGTATTGTCGAATACATATTCAAGCCGCATCACCGCCCAGTGTTGTGTATATTGTGCCAGTCCAAGGCTGAAGCTGTCTGTTGCAAGGTAGTTGATGCGTTCATTGCGGTACGAAGTGCTGAGCCGCAGGCTTCTGTTATAGTCAATCGGATAACGTAAGGTTACATCAGCAATGTATGTGCGTTGCTTTGCATTCACGGGCAGGTACCATAACGGATTCGCATCATAGGAAACAGTTTTAGATCTCCGGTAGGCCGTATACCGCTTGTCGAGCCGGTGCTTCAGGTCTTCAAACATGAGGTAGTATTCCGTTCCGTCAAAAGAAGTGGGGAAACGGAATCCTCCGGTGATACGGTAATCTTCCATGAGGTCGGAAATTCCAACGCGCAACAATGCATTGAGGTTTGGATTATCGAAGACACCACCATTTCCGGCGAAGGGTTGATAGCGTGTTATCACGAGGCTGTTATCCAGCTGCGTTACTACCTGGCTCGTGGAAAACTTTACATTGTATGGAAGAATTTTTGAATAACGGAAAGCGGGCACTTTCCCGGGCGTACGGTTGATCATCGAATCGAGTGTCACCCTTACAGGTGCCAGTGAGAAGTCACTCTGGAAGTAGTAATTGTTTTGGAGCGATTGTGTCGTCGTGTCAGCCTTTGTGGAATCGGGAAACAATCTCAAAGAATCAGGCAGTTGCTTTATCTCAGGCAGCTTCGGTTTTTCAGGAATTACCACGGGAACATCTGCTGCTGGTTCTGTTTTTCGTGCCAGCTGATTGGCATAAGTGGTATTGCTGAGAACCGGCAGCGTTGCTCGGTCAATTTCTTTAGGTATTTTGACCAGCGTGAATTCGAAGCGGTCATTATTCTTCATCACCTGTGCAGCCTTTCCTGCCCTGGTTGCCACGTCCTGCTCGAGTATGCCCCTGGCATAGTTGGTTTGCGGGAATGAAATCGCGGTATCCCTGAATACAGGCACCTGCGCAGTGGAATCCGGTTGCCGCTTTTCAGCCACCAACAGCGAATCAATATTGTAAGCAGGGTTAACGACCGTTGAATCCTGAAAATAATAATACTGATCATAGTGATCAAAGACACTGTCAATATATGCGATGTAACGGTTGGCAATGCCATTCGCATCACTGATATAAGAAAAGTAATCGGAGTTGAAAAGAGAAGGATGATTTTCATTTACCGTTGCCGTCTTGTTGATCCGTACCAGTTCCTTCGATTTGCTCTTCGTGTTGTAAAAAAACAAGTCATAGTTATTGATGGCACGCGTGGTATCCATGAATTTTGTGCGTAACGTATCATCGTGCCGGTTGGAAGAGAAGACAATGCCTTGCCTGGTCGGCAGCTTGATAAAATGCGGATTCAGGTCATCGTAAAAGTCATTGGTAATCTGTTCAAACCGGGAAGAGCGCGTGTTCAGCGTGAAGATGTCGGATTGTCCACGGTTGATAGCGGATATTATGAGTGTATTGGCATCGCTGTAGCTGATGGAAAGCACTTTTTGAAAATTCGCGACATAACGTTTGTCTTTTTTCCGCTCATCGATATCATACAGCAACAACGCAACCTTACTTCGTTTCTCATAAACCATCGCTAATTTTTTACCGGTAGGATCAAAAGCTAAAACCGGTTGCGAATAATCAATTGGCTGCGAAATATTTTTGTATCCGCCTTTAAGAAGTGTTTTTGTGTTGTCGGTCTTCAGGTCTTTGAGGCATACTTTATACTTTCCGAGATCATTTCTGACAAATGCCACATGCGAAGCATCATTGCTTACGTGTAGCTGATTATATTCAACTCCCCGCCGGTCTTTCTTCTTAATCACCTCTTTTGCGGAAGGCATTTCCTTGCCCACCGCTTCTTCTTTATACAGCTGCGTGTAATATTGGTTAAACTCTTCCAAAAAATCCTTTACTGATTTGCCAAGCACAAAACTGAACCCGCTTTCCATGCTGCGGTTGATACGTGTCAGGTATAAGAGGTTGGGTATCGTGGCCTCACCGTATTTCTCAGCGATGTAATGCCATACTGCATGACCGGCAAAACGGGCATCCGTGCCGGTGAGTTTGTTCATCTTTTTATAACGCCCGCTCAAAACACCGTCACGCAACCTGTTGTCAAGCTCAGTGCTCCACGACTGACCGATATAGGAAGTGAGGCCGTCTTTGAACCACGCCGGAAGTTTCAGTAATACCGCATTCTGCACCACTTCCTGTATGCTGCCGCCAAACATCATATTCTGCAAAAAGATGCTCGCTATTCCTTCGCGGATTTGTTGCCTGAGGTGCTGATGGTTGCCATCAAAATACACAAACATTTTGTTGCCCAGGATCTTGGTGGTACCACCGGTATTGTTGAGCTCCGCACCATAACCGATATTGGATTGTTTAAGGTCGGATAAATTGTTGTAAACAAGAATATCCACGCGGTCATTCAGTTTGTATTCAGTCTTGTTTTCTACATCAGTGAGTTCCTTTTCCGCGTCGAGGATGGTGAACTTGCCGATATCCTGGCCTCCCAGGTAGAAGTACACCATAAAGTGCTCGGTCTGGTAATACGACCATGCAAAATCTTTGTACTGTACACGATTCTGGCCAAATTCGGCATCGGTGGTTTGGGCAAATGAGGGGAAGCCGGCACCGAACAATAGCAGCAGGAATAAAAGATGGGCAGTTCTGTTCACGCTTCTTTCTTTACTTAATAAACAGGATGGATATAGTCTATAATTAAAATGTTCGACGAATGAAATGATGTATAAAAGCGCGGTTGGTTATCTTCGGCCCCGTTTCGGCATCCGCAGGCATACATACAACTCATTTCGAGCGTTCAAATTAATCAATTTAACGGAAAACCATGATTCACATACAGCATTTTGTGTTTAATGATTTTATGGAGAATACATACGTCTTATGGGATGAAAGCAATGAGTGTGTGATTATTGATCCGGGTTGCAACACGCCGGCTGAAAAATCAGACATGGTGCAATTTATCCGTGGCAATGAGCTGAAGCCGGTGCTGCTTGTGAATACACATTGCCATATCGACCATGTATTGGGTAATAAATGGGTGAAGGAAACCTATCAGGTTGATCTGCTTATTCATCAGCAGGAGTTAGTGGTATTGCAGACCATGGAGGAGATCAGCAAAATGTATGGAATTTATGCGGAAACCTCACCCGCACCCGATCGCTACCTTGCAGCAGGTGAGAGGGTTACTTTTGGTAAGTCTTCAATGCATGTTTTGTTCACTCCCGGTCACTCACCCGGCAGCATTTCATTGTATGCTGCGGAAGATAAAGTTGTGATCAGTGGTGACGTGCTGTTTCGATCCGGAATTGGTCGGACTGATTTGCCGGGAGGCAGTTATCAGGTATTGATGAACAGCATTTGCCAGGAACTCCTGTTGTTGCCTGATGAGACCCGGGTTTACAGCGGTCATGGCCCCGTAACAACCATTGGTGAAGAACGGCGCCACAATCCTTTCATCCTCGAATATGCGGCGGATGCCAACATGCATTTATGAATCATTAGCCCTTGTTGAAAATACAAGCTTTCCATTGGAGGTATTATGCTGATCTTCCCGGTACTATTCAATTACAAACTCAACTTCTTTAAAGCCGAATACTTCATGGTGATCGCCGAGTTGAAGGATCAGCTTACCCTCTGCCGTCAATCCGGCAATCCTTGCATTAAATCGCCTGCCATTGGCAAGGAATAATGCCTCTTCCGTAACACGGTACAACCGCTTCATATAATCCTTCTGCAGCTGATCTATATGATTGCTTCTCAGCTGCAGGTACCTTGCTTCAACCTTTTCAAAGAGTAAATTGAGCACGTTGCTTAGATTCAGTGGGTGGCCTGCCATCAGGCTAAGGGAAGTCACCGGCTTTGTTACACCGGAAAAAACCTGCTGGTTAACATTTAACCCAATGCCTATCACCGAGTGTTGCAGCTGATTGCCCTGTATAGCATTTTCGATAAGCATGCCACCTGCTTTTTTGTCTTCATAAAAGATGTCATTAGGCCATTTTATTTTCACTTCATCGGCCATTGTTGCCTCACTCACCGTCTCGGCCAATGCAAGCGAAATAGCCTGGTTCAGGAAGAATTGATTTTTGGGTGGCAGAAAGGAAGGTTTCAAAATAATACTGAGCAGCAGGTTTTTTCCTGCTTCACTTTCCCAGGTGTTTCCGGCATATCCTTTTCCGCCCGTCTGATAATCTGCGCGTATCACGGTGCCTTCAAAAACAGGTTGATTCGCGAGTAACTGCTGTGCATATTCATTGGTAGAAGCAAGTGATGCAAACTCCAGCAACACCTTGCCTGTAAAGGCTGGATCCGGCATATTTTATTATCGGGATTTACTTAGTTTTGCCAAAATTTTAAAAGCCTATCAAAGCGCTGAAAGTAAAGAAAAAAACACCTGCCAGGAAAAAGAAGCCGCAGGGCCTTGTTGCTATCATCCTCGACAGTATCCGCGACAAAAAAGGAGAACATATCATCAGTATTGATCTTCGAAAGATACAGGACGCCGTATGTGATTTTTTTATCGTTTGTGATGCACCATCTACCACGCAGGTTAAAGCCATTGCCGACCATATCATGCAGCAAACCGCTTCGTTGCATGGTGAAAAGCCATGGCACCATGAAGGCTTGCAGCATGCCGAATGGATACTGCTTGATTATGTGGATACGGTCGTGCATATTTTCCTTGCTCCACAGCGCAGGTTTTATCAGCTGGATGAATTGTGGAGCGATGGCGTGATTGAAGAACATAATGAGTAAATTTGTGTTTTACGGTAAGATGTAGTTGCAGTATCATCGTTTCTGAATCCGGTTCATTTGCACAAATCACCCTGTCGGATCGTTTAATAAGCAGGATGTGAAGCCCGGAGAAGTGTCAGCAGATATATTTGGTTTAATAATTGGTAGTGCAGCCGTGTAAAATTTTACGTAGCATCATACGTCAGACAATGCAGTTAAAAAAACAGTGAGGAATGGAAAATAATAATCAGGAAAAAAGAAAGCTGCCTAAAATAGTGCCGCCCAATGGCCCTAAATTTAATATCTATTGGGTTTATGGTATTATTGCCATCATACTGATAGCCCTGCAGTTTTTCCCTTTTACCAAAGCATCAAAGCTGGTGAGTTTTGAAGAAGTGAATCAAAACATGCTGCAGTCGGAGGATGTTCAGAAACTTGTGGTGGTAAACAAGGAGTATGTGGAGGTCTATATCAAACCCGATAAGCTGCAACAAGAGAAATATAAGGCAGTAGCTACTACTAACTTCAACACCGTCAATCCCGGACCACATTACCGGTTTAAGATTCTCAGTGTTGATGATTTTACCAGAAAGCTGAGTGAAGCGGAAACTGCTGTCAGGACAAATGATCCTGCTTATAAACCCATAGAAGTTTATCCTGAAAACAGAACCGACTGGTTTAATGCTTTGGGTTGGCTCTTGCCGATCTTGTTATTGGTGGCCATCTGGCTCTTTATTATGCGCCGTGTAACCGGTGGTGTCGGCGGCCCCGGTGGTCAGATTTTTAATTTTGGAAAATCAAAAGCCACATTGTTTGACAAAGGAACGAAGGTCAATATCACCTTTGCCGATGTAGCCGGACTGGACGAAGCGAAGGCCGAAGTGATGGAGATTGTGGACTTCCTGAAAAACCCTAAAAAATATACTGCACTGGGCGGCAAGATTCCCAAAGGTGCATTGCTAATTGGCCCTCCGGGAACCGGTAAAACGCTGATTGCAAAAGCTGTGGCCGGTGAGGCGCAGGTTCCTTTCTTTTCCATCTCAGGATCTGATTTTGTGGAGTTATTTGTGGGAATAGGCGCTTCCCGGGTGCGTGACTTATTTAAGCAGGCACGCGAAAAGGCACCTTGTATAATTTTTATTGACGAGATCGATGCCATTGGCCGTGCCCGTGGAAGGAATGTGATTCAGGGCGGCAACGATGAACGGGAAAATACCCTCAATCAGCTGCTGGTGGAAATGGATGGCTTCGGTACAGATTCCGGTGTCATCATTCTGGCTGCTACCAACCGACCTGATGTGCTCGACAGCGCTTTGTTGCGCCCGGGCCGTTTCGACCGTCAGATATCCATCGATAAACCGGACCTGGTAGGACGCGAACAGATCTTTAAAGTGCACTCAAAAAATATCAAGGTGCTGAAAGACCTCGATATGAAAAAGCTGGCTGCTCAGACACCTGGCTTTGCCGGCGCTGACATTGCCAACGTATGCAATGAAGCCGCCTTGATTGCCGCCCGTAAAGGCAAGAAGGAAGTGGATATGAGTGATTTCCAGGATGCCATAGACCGCGTTATTGGCGGGCTGGAGAAGAAGAACAAAATCATCTCAGAGGATGAGAAAAAAATTGTTGCGTATCATGAAGCCGGCCATGCGATCTGCGGCTGGTTTCTCGAACATGCCGATCCGCTGGTTAAGGTTTCGATTATCCCGCGTGGTGTGGCAGCATTAGGCTATGCACAGTATATGCCTAAAGAACAGTTTCTCTATACCACAGAGCAATTATTCGACAGCATCTGCATGACGCTGGGTGGCAGGGCTGCTGAAGATATTATTTTCGATAAGATATCAACCGGAGCGCAGAACGACCTCGAACGTATCACGAAGCTGAGCTATGCCATGGTAACCATCTATGGTATGAATGAAAAAGTGGGTAACCTTTCCTACTATGATCCGCAAAATGAATATGGTTTTCAAAAACCTTATTCAGATGAAACGGCACGGATGATTGATGAGGAAGTAAGGGCGCTGGTAGACAAAGCCTATATTCATACGAAAAAATTGCTGACAGAAAAGCGTCCTGAACTGGAGATACTTGCCCAGGAATTGCTGAAGAAAGAAATACTCTTTCAACAAGACCTCGAACGCCTGATTGGAAAACGGCCATTCGAAAGCAAGCATGCAGCAGAAATTGAAATCCCTGCAGCAGAACCGGAAGTGGAAACAGCTGAAAAAGCTGAAACAGATAACAACATTATTAAGGATGAAGCGGCGATCGAAAACTCCGGGCGTATTCAACCGAAGATTGCCTAACCTATAGTGCATGGAGCCTACTGCGAAGGAACGAATGCTGAAAAATATCCGGAAAGGACTGATACAGTCAACCGATCAGCCATTTCCCAACTTTGAGACAGCAGCAGTAGTTTTTCCGCCGGCTGCCGACACGCTTGATATTGTTTTTGCGGAACAGTTCACGAAAATACAGGGCAACTTCGTCTATTGCGAGAACGAAAAGGATTTCATCGATAACCTGAATGCGTTAGCTGATGAAAAGAAATGGAATAATATTTTTGCCTGGGAATATTACCTGCAGGATTTTTTACAGCAGAAAGGATTTAAACGACTGCGTGTAGGTAACAATCTTGAAAAGGCGGATGCCGGCATTTCCCTATGTGAATGCCTTGTGGCGCGTACCGGCAGCATCCTGCTCAGCTCGCGCCAGGCTTCCGGCAGAAGTATCCCTGTCTATCCTCCCGTACACCTGGTGCTGGCCTACAATTCACAACTGATCTACGATCTGAAGGAAGCATTGCAATTCGTGACAGATAAACACAATGGCAATACGCCTTCGATGATTTCTATTGCGACAGGACCCAGCCGAACCGCCGATATTGAAAAGACGCTCGTGCTCGGGGCGCACGGGCCTAAAGAAGTTTATGTATTTTTCGTCGACCAGCCCGGCGCATAATGAATGATATCCCGATCCTGAAAGGCAAAGTTTACTTTGCTTCCGATTTACATCTTGGTATTCCTGATCATGCAACTTCGCTGAAGCGAGAAAAGAAATTCATTCAATGGCTTGATTCCATTCAGGGAGACGCCGATACCATTATCATCGTTGGCGATTTATTTGATTTCTGGTTTGAATACCGGCAAGTCGTACCCCGTGGCTATGTGCGGGTGCTTGGCAAACTGGCTGCAATGCATGATGCCGGTATAAAGATTTATTTCTTTACAGGTAACCACGACCAGTGGATGAAGGATTATTTTGAGAAGGAACTTGCAATTACGGTATTCCATGAGCCCCGGCGTTTCCATATCGCCGGCCGCAAATTTCTGATTGCTCATGGCGATGGGCTGGGTCCGGGTGATCATGGATATAAATTTTTAAAAACATTGTTCAGGGGAAAGTTCAGCCGCTTTCTTTTCGGATGGCTGCATCCCGATATAGGAGTCTGGCTGGGCCGGCGATGGTCGAAGAATAACCGGCTGATCAGTGGCGAAGAACAGGCGGAATTTCTGGGAGAAGACAAGGAATGGCTGGTGCAGTATGCTCGCACGGTGTTAAAAACGGAAACTGTTGATTATTTTATTTTCGGACATCGCCATATCATGCTGGATTATAAGTTATCGGATACAAGCCGCTATATCAATCTCGGCGACTGGATCCGTTTTAATAGTTATGCCGTATTTGATGGCACCGCATTGCAGTTAAAGCAATTTAACACGGAAGAAGAGCAAACAGGTTAATTGTTGAAGTAACTGAATATCATAACCAGCAATAACAATGCATTCCAGTTAATCAGTATCCTGTTCAGCCGCATCAGGTTCGTCTCCTGGTGCCACACATTTTGGGTAATAGCCCTTCGCTGAATTGCCCTGTTACAGATATAAGCAATCATAAGGCTGAAAGCCGGAAATAATCCTTTTAACAGCAAGTCGCAGAAGTCGCCGCCGCTGTTAAGCAAGGTGTTCAGTAAAGCATAATCATGAGATATCCTTCCATAAATTACGAAGCACCAAAAGATCACACTGGGAAATGTTATGAAAAAACCAAACACTATCCATTTGCGTGGATTTATCCTGTTTGATATGGCGCTCATCTGTTCCAGATAATAATGTATAATCTGACGTTCAGTATTCTTGCGCAGGATAAATATTCCTGCTTCTTAAAGAAGTAAAATTACAATTAATCAGACAGGTTGATTACCGTATTATGGACAGGATGGTGCAGTGAAGGTATGAGCAGGGAAACAGGCGTGCCGAACAGGGTAGTAACAAGGTTAAGCCGCCTTATCATAGCATGACTGCAATGGTGCCGTCCTCAAAGAAAGCCGCTGAAGATTTTTAAGCCATTTTCTCTATGAGCCAGCTTGTGCAAACCATAAGCAGTATGCGTCCTGGCATTACCTGATCTTAAATTCTTATACAATAGACCGTTATTTATTCTCCCGGCATTGTTTGCATGTTGCTGCATTTGCCGTTGCTGTTGATATCCGGTTTTCACCTGATCTTCCGGCAGTCATAATTGTATTAACTTCACACGCTGCTTTTTACCAATAAAATGCACTGATCCGCTTAATGAGTGACCCTATCAAACACGAATGCGGTATCGCCGTTATCCGCCTGCTGAAACCCATCAGTTATTACCGCGAAAAATACGGTACAGCACTATACGGATTGAATAAGCTTTACCTGCTGATGGAAAAGCAACACAACCGCGGGCAGGATGGTGCAGGCATCGGCGCAATTAAGCTCAATGCTTACCAGGGCCATCGTTTCATGAGCCGTTATCGTTCCAATTCACCGCAGGCCATAGCGGAAATCTTCCAGAAAATTCATCATAACATTGAAAAGCTGACGAAGATGGATCCTGCACTGATGGATGATACGGAATGGCTGCGCAAGCATGTAAGTTTTGTGGCGGAAATGATGCTCGGTCATTTGCGCTATGGCACCTATGGCAGAAATGAAATCGACAGTTGCCATCCGTTCATCAATAATCATCAGTCCTCCACCCGCTCTCTCATCATGGCCGGAAATTTCAACCTCACCAATATAGAGGACCTCGGCTGGAGAAAGGATGGAAACCGTCCCGATACTGCCGTTGTGCTTGACCGCGTTACGTGGCACCTGGAAAATGAACTCAAACATGTTGCCGGTAAGCTGCAGGAAGAGCGGGTGACAAAAGAAAACTTCCGCAACAGGCTGCGTGATGGCATCGATTTTAAAAAGGTGCTGACCAATGCAGTAAGCGAGTTTGACGGCGGCTATGTACTTGCCGGTTTGTCGGGTGCGGGCTATGCCTTTGCCCTGCGCGACCCTTCCGGTATCAGGCCCGCATTTTATTACAAGAGCGATGAAATACTGGTAGTAGCCAGTGAAAGGCCTGCCATTCAAACCACATTCAACCTGCTGGTGGACGACATACATGAATTAAAACCCGGCCATGCCATCATCGCCGACAGGCTGGGCAATGTGGGTGAGTATCCATGTGCGGAGCAAGGAAACGTTAAACCGTGCAGCTTCGAGCGCATCTACTTTTCAAGAGGCAGCGATCAGGACATTTACCAGGAACGCAAAAAGCTCGGTCATCTGCTTGCCACACCGGTGTTGAATGCCATTGATTATGACTTGAAAAATACCGTGTTTTCATTTATCCCCAACACGGCGGAAGTTGCTTTTTACGGGCTGATGAAAGGCCTGGAAGATCACCTGAAACAATACAAGTTTGAACGCATCCGTAAGAATGATCTGAATGAAACGGAGCTGAAGGAACTGCTGGCTTTGCGGCAGCGCGTGGAAAAGATAGCCATCAAGGACGTTAAGATGCGCACCTTCATTACGCAGGACTCACAACGCAATGAGCTGGTGGAACATGTTTACGATATTACTTATGGCAGCATCGTAGCAGGGCTTGATACCATTGTGGTGATTGATGATTCCATCGTTCGCGGCACCACACTTAAACGCAGCATCATCCGCATGCTCGACCGGCTCGGGCCAAAGAAAATTGTAATTGTTTCATCCGCCCCGCAGATCCGTTACCCGGATTGTTATGGCATTGACATGAGTAAAATGAAGGACTTCATCGCTTTCCGTGCATTGGTTTCACTCATAAAAAAACATGGAAAGGAAAATATGCTGGATGAAGTGTATGAAAAATGCAGGCTGCAGATGCAGCAACCGCTCCACGAAATGGTGAATGAAGTGAAAGTGCTGTATGATTTATATACCGATGAAGAAATTGCCGATGAAATCAGCCTGCTGGTAAAAGATGAAAATGTGAAAGCAGAGGTTCAGATCATTTTTCAAACCATTGATGGCCTTCATGCAGCCTGTCCAAACCATGCCGGTGACTGGTATTTTTCAGGCAACTATCCAACTTCCGGTGGCAATAAAGTGGTGAACAGGGCCTTCATCAACTATATGGAAGGCAAGGATGTAAGAGCCTATTCATAGTATTTTTCCTGATGGTACTTTTACGTTCCATGTATTTTATGCTGGTCCAATAAATGGTTGCCTTCAGCTGATTTCCGCCATCATACAACGCGCACTGCCGCCGCCTATGGTTTCAATCGTGCGCAGCGATGAACAGATAATGGTTCCGTCTTTTTCAAGGATTTTTATCTGCGCATCCGTTAATGACAGAAATGCCTGTTGGCTCATCACCCAGAATTTTTCATCATCGCGGTTTTTTACCAGCAGTATATTGCCGGCAAAGTGCAGTAACTGATCGTAACTGATGTTTACGACTTCATGATCCGCAGATAGTTTCTGCAGAAGCCTGCTTCTATCTTCGTCACTGCGAATCACTTCACTGCATACCACAGCTGTCCTTTCGCCTACAGCCATCATTACGTTGGTGTGGTAAATCTCTCTGCCATCGTAATCTGTGGCATTGAAGCATACAGGTTCAAAATTCAACTGCGCGGCAAAATGCTCCAACACCTTTGCATTCGTACGTGATGACAGTGCTGCATACACGGCACCGTGCATCCTGTCCAAAACCATGCTTCCGGTGCCTTCCAGGTATTGATTCATGTTTTCGTATCCGGAAAAATCAATCACCTTGCCCATGCGCAGCGAATTTTTCAGCAGGTTTATCCATCCGCTTCGCCGTTCTCTTCGCCTGTTCGGGGCTAACATCGGGTAGAGTACCATGGTGTCATCATGAAATGATATCCAGTTATTGGGAAAAACGGAATCCGGCGTTTCCTCATTACCGGGATCCTGTAACACCAATACATATAACTTATGGCTGCGCAGTAATTGAACAAGGCCATCAAATTCTTTTAATGCTTTTTCATGTACCTGCCTGCTGTTGCCGCCGGCGATATGTTGCTGAAAAATGTTAGTGCCTGCCGTTTCTGCATTGAAGCCGAATCGCGAAGGGCGTACCATCAGCAGGCAATCCGTGGCCTGCGAAGCAGGTGATGTTGATGTCATACAGTGGCATGCAAGTTAATATTTCAATGGGATCGGCGCTGAGGCTGTTCCTTCAGCACTTGTCTTTCAATGTGCGGGTAATTTTTACTTTTACGATTGACGGCCATAACCGGCCTCCTGCTATGCCATGAACATCGAATCGGATAAATCGCTTCAACCCTTCAACACTTTCGGTATTGATGTGTCAGCTAGGTATTTTACGGAAATACAATCTGTGGATGAGTTCAATATGCTGGCCGCGGAACCACGCTTCAGGCATGAAAAGAAACTGATACTTGGCGGAGGCAGCAATATCCTGTTTACACAAAACTTCGACGGACTGGTGATCAGGAATGCGATCAGGGGCATCGAAACAGTGAAGGAGGATCACGCCAATGTATGGCTTAAAGTCAGTGCCGGGGAACCATGGCATGCATTTGTACTGCATTGTGTAAACCGTAACCTCGCCGGCATTGAGAACTTATCCCTGATTCCCGGATTGACAGGTGCTGCTCCTATGCAGAATATTGGCGCCTATGGTGTGGAGATAAAAGATTGTTGCGAAACGGTGGAAGCCGTGCATATCTTATCAGGTGACATGCAGGTTTTTTCAAACACCGACTGCGCATTCGGCTACCGTGAAAGTGTCTTTAAGCACAGGCTGAAAGATCAGTTCCTGATCACTGCAGTCACTTTCAAACTCAGCAGACATTTCAAACCAAAAATTGGTTACGGTGACATTCGGCAAACGCTCGAGGACATGAGGGTAAATGAAATCACCCTTAAAGCGGTGAGTGATGCGGTGATAAAAATCCGGTCAGCAAAGTTACCCGACCCGAAAGTGACAGGCAATGCCGGCAGTTTTTTTAAAAATCCGGTGGTACCTAAAAAACAGTTCAATGCGCTGGTTGCGAAAAACCCGTTAATGCCAAACTATCCGCTGTCCGGCGGCGAGGTAAAAATACCGGCGGGCTGGTTGATCGAACAGTGCGGGTGGAAAGGGAAGGTTGTTGGTCACACGGGCGCACATAAATCACAGGCGCTTGTGCTGGTAAATTATGGCAATGCCACAGGAAAGGAGATTTATGATCTGGCCCTGGAGATTCAGCAATCGGTGCGCGAAAAATTCGGAATTGAAATAATGCCTGAAGTGAACCTGATCTGACATCATCTCTTATCAGGGCTGATATTCATAGCAGCCGATGTCCTGCAAGCCATCATTGCGCGGCTTACCATCAAGGTCCAGTAATATGCCATTGGCGAATCCTGCATTAATACACGGCGATCCTTCAGACAAGTGATAGTCGTCATGATCGAAAGGATCAGCAAACAAGGGATCTTTGTTGTACAGGCAGTCACTGAAGGCAGCCGCAGTAGTGTCAATGTCCTCGTTCACCTTCAGGAGACAATGATTAAAAGAATAATCATACGCTGCAAGACTGCTCGGATCAAGATCAATTTCTTTTTCGAGTGATCCATACACGATACAATTCCTGAAAGAGGCATTCAGGCTGGCCGGTAAGATCTGTTCAATACCGTTTTCATCTTTATACGCATAATAGTTACTCATTCTTACCACGGGACTTTGATGATTGATAAGAATGGAAGAATAATTGGCGAAGGTGCAGTTTTCAAACTGGTAGTTGCCGCCATATTCCAGCTGAACATTCCATTCACCGCAACCTTGTATAAGGCAATTTTCTGCATAGAGGTCAGCTGTAATTCCCAGCAAGCCTGATGATAAGGTGAACCTGATCTGGGAGTTGCGTAACGTGAGTTTGGGAGCTGCCGTTTCTTTCAGCGAGTCAACTCTTATCCCAACAATGGCTTCCTTAATGACCGTATAGTTGATCTCGTTATCATGGCTGCTGCGCAGGAAATGAATGCCTTCCCAATTTCCGGGATCATCCACATAGTATGATTCCAGCCTGTCGCCGCGAAAGATGACGGAATCATTCACTTGTCCCATCACTTTCAATGTTCCCTGCACATAAAAACGTGAATCAGCATGCATAAATATCCTGCAGCCAGGCTGAATGGTAAGCGTTTTATTTGAATCAACCAGGATGGAGTGTATGATGACATAGGGCTTTTCCGGTGTCCATATCTGTGTTCCTATCACTTCACCATAAATGAAATTGGCATTTTGGCCCCAGGCCTGTAAAGTGACTGACTGAAAATTTCCATTCGTTTCAAAAAGTACAGAATCGTACAGCACATAAGGATTGTTTTCCTCATTGGGGTCAATGGTCGCCGACACGAAAATATAAATGCTGTCGTTGGCCGGAATTTCAATATTGCTGATGCTGTTCACCTGCTGGCCATCAATATTCAAGCGGAAAAATGACTGTTGCCCGCCGGCAAGATGTATGTCACTGATGCTGATTCTTTGATTGTGCGGATTATGTACGGTGAAATAAAGGGTGGTGGTGCCCAGCGTTGTGAACACCGTATCAAACGTAAGTGTATCGGTGGAAAAGGAGAGTTTGTCGGACGCATTGGTAGTAATTGTGTCCTTTTTGCAGGAAGAAAATACGGCTCCTGCGAGGAAAAGCAGAAAGAGCGGAATGAATGGAATACGCACAGACGTCATGAACGGCAAAGATCATTTTTTATTACGACTTGTTGCATGGTGTACGCCTTGTCACATAAAAGGAATCGCCATAAATACTATTTCACTGCACAGGCTATCGTTGCGATACTCACCTTCGTTTCCGGCAGTTCCAGTAAAATTTGTGCGCAGGCTTCCAGTGTTGAACCGGTCGTGATAACATCATCGGTGAGCAGTATATGCTTTCCGGCCAGTGTAGCCGGCTTCGAAACTTTAAATACGGAACCAACATTTTGCCATCGTTCAAACCTCGACTTATGCGTCTGCGTTTCCGTTGCAGAGATACGCTGCAGCGCATGTTTACTCCAGGGCTTTTCCATCGCTACCGAAAGCCCTTCACTGAACAGGTCGGCCTGGTTATAACCACGCAGCAGTTCTTTCGACTTGTGCAGTGGCACGGGCACTATTAAATCAACGGTGCGGTAATCAACAGACTGCAGGAGGTCATGGCCGTAGATCTTTCCAATGGTAACGCCTACTTCCGTTTTGTTTTTGTATTTCAGCTGGTGGATAAGGTGCTGCACCCGGCTGCCTTTCTGAAAATAATAACAGGCTGCAGCACGGGTAATGGCAACACGTCCCCAGAAATGTTTTTCAATGGCGTTATTGCGTTCCAGGTGGAAATAGGTCTTCGGCAGATAGTGCCGGCAAAATGTGCAGATGACTTCTTCCCCCTTTTGTAAAGCGTGTCCGCAGGAACTGCACAGCTGCGGATAGAAAAGAGAAATAAAGTCAGCCAGATATTCTTTAACAAGAAGCATACAAACAGATAAAATAGGATGAAAAGGTAGTAAAAACGAATCAGCCCCGCAATCAACTGCCAAATGAATTTGTTACCCGTCGTTTTTTTTTATTTCTTCACGCCCTCAAAATATTAAGAAGCAGTTCATCCGGAGACGGGTAATCTAAATTGATAACCTATGAATGGGCAAGAAAACAACAACCAGTCCGCAAACAAGCGTGCGGTATTTGAAATTCCTGTTGAAGGATCATTGGGTTTACTGGCTTTGGGTGCTGTTGCCATGAAACCGTGGAGACAGAAGCGGATGGAGACAGGATATGAGGAACAGTTGTTGGAACGTTGCAGGAAACAGGCAGCAGAGAGTGCGCGCAGGAAAGAAGAACGTCAGAAAAAGTTGGAAGAAGCGAAGCTAAAAAAAGAACAGGAGCAGCATGAGCAAAAGAACGGCTAAGAAAGTTTTGCTGATCGGTTGGGATGCCGCTGATTGGAAAGTGATCAACCCGCTAATGGACAACGGGATGATGCCCACCTTGAACAAATTGGTGAATGAAGGGGTGATTGCCAATCTGGCAACACTCGATCCGCCATTGTCGCCTATCTTATGGACATCCATTGCTACCGGTAAACTGGCAGATAAGCATGGCATCCTTGGATTTGTTGAGCCGGATGCCGAGAAGATGCAGGTTAGGCCTGTGCTCTCCACTTCCCGTAAGGTGAAAGCCATCTGGAATATTTTAACACAAAAAGGATTTAAGTCGCACGTTGTGGGCTGGTGGCCGAGTCATCCGGCTGAGCCCATTAACGGCGTCATGGTATCAAACTTTTATCAGCGTGCTGTCGGTGCTTATCATGAACCATGGCCCATGGCAGAAGGAACCGTTTACCCTGATGATTTGAATTCCGTTTTTGAGGAATTAAGGGTGCATCCCAGCGAACTCACACTTTCTCACCTGGCGCCATTATTTCCTAATTTCAAAAAAATCAACCAGGATGTGGATCCGCGACTGGCACAGGGAGCCAAGATACTTGCTAATGCGGCATGTATTCACAATGCCTCTACGTGGATCATGGAGAATAAGGACTGGGATTTTCTCGCCGTGTATCATGATGCTATTGATCATTACAGTCATGCATTCATGAAGTTTCATCCGCCGCAACGGAAAGGTATTCCGGATGAGGCGTTTGAACTGTATAAAGATGCAGTAAGCGGCATCTATCGTTTTCATGATATGATGCTGGAAAGGCTATTGCAAATTGCCGGTCCGGATACTACTGTGATCCTGATGAGTGACCATGGCTTTCATCCGGATCATCTGCGCCCGAATAAATTACCGAAAGAACCGGCCGGCCCGGCGCATGAACATTCACCGTACGGCATACTCTGTATGCGCGGGGATAACATTCAGAAAGATCAGCGCATTTACGGCGCCACCCTGCTGGATGTAACGCCCACCATCTTAACCATGTTAGGCTTGCCTGTAGGACAGGATATGGATGGCAAGGTGCTGGTGCAGGCTTTCGAAACACCGAACAAGCCTGATTATATTGAATCATGGGAAAACGTGGAAGGCGAAGCGGGCATGCATCCTTCGGAGCGGCGACAGGATCCATGGGCAGCGAAAGAGGCCATGAAACAGCTGGTCGAGCTCGGTTACATTGAAGCACCAGGCGAAAATCAACAGAAGAATATTGAGAAGATAACCCGTGAGTCGAAATGGTACCTGTCCAGGGTATACATGTATAAAAAGCAGTACGATAAAGCGGTGGAATTGCTGGAAGAAATTTACGGTGAAGAACCTGAAATACGCTATGGTTTGTCGCTGATCCGTTGCTATCAGCAGATGCGCAAGGTGGCGGAGTTCAGGGCAATCCTGGAAAAAGTGCGTCAGGCGGAGTCTGAATCGAATAATATGGTACAGCTCGATATGCTGGAAGGCGCATTGCTGCTGCTGGAGTATAAGCCGAGGAAGGCGCTTGAAATGTTGCTGAAGGCGGAAGCACGGGCCGGTCATATGTCGCAGCTGCATGTGCAGATCG
Source organism: Chitinophagales bacterium (assembly GCA_019694975.1). NCBI lineage: Bacteria > Pseudomonadati > Bacteroidota > Chitinophagia > Chitinophagales > Chitinophagales bacterium. The sequence continues at coordinate 676,277 of JAIBAY010000001.1, read as the reverse complement.
GAAGAATCTATTTGCGGAGTCAGCACCTGCCGGACGCGGAACGTGCATTTTTAAAAGCACTTTCTATTGATGCACAGAATGCCAATGCACACCAGGGGCTGGGCGGCGTTTATCTGCGGCAGGGCAAATTTGAAGAGGCTGCAGAGTCAGCGTTAAATGCCATCGGACTGTTATACTATTATCCCGTTGCGCATTATAATCTTGCAGAAGCACTGATGAATTTAGGCGAATATGAAAGGGCCGCTGAAGCGTTTGAAGTGTGCTGTGCCATCAGTCCCGGTAACCGCAAAGCGCATTTATGGCTGATCAGGCTGTATGAAGAACAGCTGCAACAGCCGGAAAAAGCATCGGAGCACCGCAGGTTTATCCAGGAACGAATAAAAGGTGTTATCACCGTAGTATCCGGTTTGCCACGTTCAGGCACCAGCATGATGATGCAGATGCTGAAAGCCGGCGGCGCGGAAATTGTTACCGATGAAATCCGGCAGGCAGACAATAACAATCCGAAAGGATATTGGGAATATGAAAAAGTGAAGAAGATGATGTCGGATGTGTCGTGGCTGGAAGAAGCCAATAACAAGACACTGAAAATAGTGGCACCGCTGTTAAGTTACCTTCCGGCAAAATATGATTACAAGATAATATTCATGCAGCGTGATATGGCCGAAGTGCTTAAATCGCAGCAGGTGATGCTGGGAAGAAAATCAGCCGTGCAGCAAAATGCTTTTCCAATTGTATTAAGTGAAGCATTCAGTAAACAATTGGAGCAATCCATGGCATGGATCAAGCGCTCGCCAAATGTGAATGCCTTGTTTGTCGAATATGCTGATGCTGTTGAAAGGCCGGAAGAAGTGGCGGAAGCTGTAGCAGAATTTCTCGGGGAAGACATGGATATCGCCAAAATGGTGGCTGCTGTCGATAAATCACTATACAGGAATAAATTTGTCGAAAAGGTCTGACACGAAGTATTGATGAACAAAAAAATAATTTACATTTGAGCCAAACTCAATATCTATGAAAAAGGAAAATACTACACTCTTAAGAAAGCTAACCTCCTATTCTGCGATGGCAGGTTCCATTGTGGCAGTTGCCGGAACAGCCAGTGCACAGGTGATCTATACGGATATCGAACCGGATGTTATGCTGGATCAGAGCGGCTCTGTTTACATGATTGATCTGGATAACAATGCAGCCAATGATTTTACGCTTGGTTTGTCGCACAGCACCTCAGCCGGTGGTAATTCCGTGAACAGAATATTTGCCAAACCATACAATGGATCTATCGGTGGCACGCATTCCGGTGTGTATCATTTTCCCTATGCGCTTGAAGCCGGTGAAATGATTGATGCCAATATTCCATGGCAGAACGCTGCTTCACAAACCATGGGAAAAGGCATATTGTTGCCGGGAAGCAGTTCGCTTTATTCTGTTTTCGGAAAATGGTATGGCGTGGAAGACCGTTACATCCCATTGCGTTTTAAAATCGGAACCAATAAATTCTACGGATGGGCAAGGCTGGATGTGTCAGGCTTGGTAAATGCAATCACCATAAAAGATATAGCATATAACCCGACCGCAAATGAAGGATTGTTTGCAGGGCAGGGAGACCCGACGGCGCTAGCTGCTGTTCCGACAGCACAGCCGGTTACCATTTTTGCTTATGACGGCATTTTGCATGCTACCCTTATCAGTCAGCAGCTTGACAATGCTTCACTGCTGATGACGAACATGATGGGACAACAGGTGAAATCGCTGAAACTTAACAATTCATCCACACAGGTTGATGTGTCAGATCTTGCCTATGGCATTTATGCTGTTACCGTAATCAATGGCGGAGCGGTCTACACACAAAAGATTGCCATTCGCAAATAAGCTGAGCCGGAATATTGAATAAGAGGTCGTCTCAATAATAAGACGGCCTCTTTTCTTTGTATTAAATCAAGCGGTTGATAATATCTTCCACTTTTCCCACCCAGTTTACTTCAATCGCATATTTGGAAACATCCAAACCCTTACGGTTGTATTTGGAAACAAATATTTTCTGCAGGCCCAGTTTATCCGCTTCACTGATACGTTGTTCAATCCGGTTCACTGCCCTGATCTCGCCGGAGAGTCCTACTTCCCCCGAAAAGCAGTAATTATTCTGAACAGGCACATCTTCATAAGAAGACAGCAATGCAGCCACAACGGCCAGGTCAATTGCCGGATCTTCCACGCGTAATCCGCCGGCAATGTTCAGGAACACATCCTTTACGCCAAAATGAAAGCCGCAACGTTTTTCCAAAACCGCCAGCAGCATATTCATCCTTCTTAAATCAAATCCGGTGGAAGTACGCTGAGGCGTTCCATATACGGAAGGAGTCACCAGTGCCTGTGTTTCTATCAGCATTGGCCGTATGCCTTCCATCATGGAAGCGATTGCAATACCACTTACAGCTTCATCGCGTTGTGTGATGAGCAGTTCGGAAGCATTCTTCACTTCCCTCATACCTGTCGACGTTAGTTCATAGATGCCCAGCTCAGAGGCGGAACCGTACCTGTTTTTAATGGTACGCAAAATACGGTAAGCATAGTGACGGTCACCTTCGAGTTGTAAAACGGTATCAACCATGTGTTCCAGCACCTTCGGCCCCGCCAGCGTACCTTCCTTAGTGATATGTCCGACCAGGAAAACAGGTGTTCCTGATTCCTTGGCATAGCGCAGCAATTCATTGGTACATTCCCGCACCTGCGACACACTTCCGGCCGATGCATCAATCGTCGGTGTCTGCATGGTTTGAATGGAGTCAATGATGAGAATATCCGGCTCCAGGGAAGCCACCTGGAAGAAAATATTTTCCGTATTGGTTTCCGTGAGTACATAACATTCCGCATGCTGCTGCTGCAGCCGTTCTGCACGAAGCTTTATCTGTTGCTCACTCTCTTCGCCCGACACATACAGTACTTTTTTCCCTTTGAGCCTGAGGGCCAGTTGCAACAGCAATGTCGATTTCCCGAATCCGGGCTCTCCGCCAATCAAGATAATGGAGCCCGCTACAATTCCGCCTCCTAATACCCTGTTGATCTCCTCATCGGGCGTCACATATCTTTTATTCAGTTCATTACTGATTTCATCAATTCGCTGCGGCCGAAGTTCTTTCAGTCCGCGGTCTTTCTTGCGCCAGTTCGCAGCCCTGCTTTCCTTCCGGATCACTTCTTCCACATAAGTATTCCATTCACCACAGGATGGACATTTCCCGATCCATTTAGGAGACTGTGCGCCACAGTGCTGGCATAAGAAAATGGTCTTGTTTGCAGCCATATAAATGCGATAAGCAGGAGGTAAAATAAATTTTTTTCTTTTAGCGCATTCTTTTTACATTTACCGCCTCATTTTAAAGTACTCCCCACTTAATTAATTTTTCACCCCCTTCAAAACCCTTTACAATCAATGAGAAAATTGTTTCTACTTTCTGCTGTCATTGCAATGATGGCAACTTCAGCCTTCTCCCAGCAGGTAAACCGTTGCGGAACTACTGAAGTAATGCAACAACTCTTCGAGGAAAATCCCGGTTACCAGGAGGAATTGCAAAAGATTGATGCATTCACCAGTGAATACATCAAGGCAAATCCTTCCGGAACGCGCACGCAGGTTACCATTCCTGTTGTGTTTCACGTTGTTTACAATACCACTGCTGAAAATATTTCAGACGCAAAGGTATTATCACAACTGGACGTGTTGAACCAGGACTACCGTCGTTTGAATCCTGATGTTAATGAAACACCTGCTGTTTTTGCCGGTGTAGCTGCTGACTGCGAAATCAACTTCTGCCTTGCAGCACGCGATCCTTCAGGAAATGCCACTACCGGTATCACCCGTACTTCCACCACCAAGACTTCATTCTCCAGCAATAACAATGTGAAGTTCGCTTCACAGGGCGGACATGATGTCTGGGACCGCAGTAAATACCTGAACATCTGGATCTGCGACCTTGGCAGCGGATTGCTGGGATATGCACAATTCCCCGGCGGCCCCGCTAACACGGACGGCGTTGTAATTGATTATGCTTACACCGGCAACATTGGTGCTACGCCTCCTTATCAGTATGGCAGGTCAGCTACCCATGAGGTTGGCCACTGGCTGAATCTTTATCACATCTGGGGTGATGATGGTAACGGCTGCAATGGCTCTGACCAGGTAAGCGATACACCAAATCAGGCAGATGAGACCTATGGTTGCCCGCTTCCTACGGTTCGTATCAGCTGTACCAATGGTCCTAACGGCGACATGTATTCCAACTACATGGATTACACGGATGATGGTTGCATGAACCTCTTCACGACCGGCCAGAAATCAAGAATGCAGGCTTTGTTTGGCGTAGGTGGTTCACGCGTTTCCATTCTTTCTTCTGATGGTTGCACCCCTCCGGGCGGTGGCGGAACCTGTAATGTGCCTGCAGGCTTAAATGTCACCGGTATCACTTCCTCAGGCGCTACTTTAAACTGGAGTGCTGCTACCGGCGCATTGACCTACAATATTCAATACAGAATGGTAGGTTCAGGCACCTGGACTTCTACTACTTCGGCTACCACTTCTAAAGCGATCAGCGGCCTGAGTTCAAGCACACAATATGAATTCCAGGTTCAATCATCATGCTCCGGCGGAAATACGAGTGCTTTCTCTGCTTCTACTAACTTCACTACCGGCGCACCAAGTTGCACCGATGCTTACGAAGCTAATAATACAAAATCAACCGCTAAGCCGATCTCTACCGGTGTTACCATTAATGCTTTGATTAATGTCTCCACAGATGTTGACTTCTTCTCATTTGCCAACACTGTTTCAGAGCCGAATATACAGGTAGCGCTCACCTCTTTGCCGGCCAACTACAACCTTGATCTTTATGACCCGAACGGTACTAAGATCGTGGCTTCCAAGAAGACAGGCACGCAGGATGATATTATCAACTATAACACTAGCGTGGTGGGTACTTACAAAGCAAGAGTTTACAGCACCGGCGGTGCAGCCAATGCAACTGTTTGCTATGCACTTACCGCTAGTATCAGCAGCTCACCTTTCCGTACTGTTGAACTTGCTGCCCAGGTAATTGGCGGTGAAATGACCAACATCTACCCGAATCCTTCCAACGGTAACATGGTAGTTGAATACAGCAGTACTTCAAATTCTGCCGTACAACTCATCGCGTATGATATGCTTGGCAAGGTTATCTTCAACCAGTCGACTTTTGCGACAGAAGGTACCAACACTTACAGCATTAACATCAGCAACATTGCTACCGGAATGTACATGTTCGAAGTGCGCAATGGCAATGAAGCCAGCCGCATGAAGTTCAGCATCGATAAGTAAAATTTCTTTGCATCAATTAAAAAGCCACCTCTTGCGGGGTGGCTTTTTTTATGCCTGCAATAATTTCCATGGCGACAAATCCGGTAATGGTTCTTCCTTGCTTTCTTATTTATTCGTTGAACATGTACTCCGGTTTTCCACAAATTAGAATGTTAGCCGGATGAACGGGTTAGGGATGATTTGTTGTAATTTCGGGCGCTTAAAATCAAAACACATGATGAGATACAGAGTAATGTTGTCGCTGCTCCTGCTTGCCGGGCTTTTCAGTGCCTGTGTTCCCGCTAAGAAGCTGGAAGATGCCACTGCGCTGAACAGCAGGCTGATGGATGAAAACAGCAGCATGCGAAAACAGTTGGATGAACAGGGCAGTCAGCTGAAGATGCTTACAGAGAAGATTAATGAAGCAAATGACCAGGTGAATAAACTGGCAGGCGATACTGCTTACCTGGGAGAAAAATACCGGAAAGCGAATGAGATCAATAGTGATGTCAATGAACTGTACGAACAGGCTATTCAACAGAATCAGTTGCTGGTATCAAAGGCTTCTTCAGAGCGGTTGGCGCTCAATGATTCACTGAAGAAGAAACAGGCGGATCTGTATAATAAAGGAAAGGAGCTTGATTCATTACAGCAAAACCTGGCGGCACGTGAGAAGAAACTGTCTGAGCTTCAATCAATGCTTCATCAAAAGGACTCTGCTGCTTCCGCATTAAAAGCACAGCTGAATAAGGCTTTGCTCGGATTTGAAAAAAGCGATCTGACCGTGGAACAACGCAATGGCAAGGTGTACGTTAGCATGGCGGAAAAACTCTTGTTCAAATCAGGCAGCACTGCAGTGGATCCCAAAGGAGCTGATGCACTCAGGAAGCTGGCTGTTGTGCTGAAACAGAATCCGGATCTTACTATTGAAGTGGAAGGCCATACCGATAATGTTCCGCTGGCAGGAACCGGTGCCATGAAAGATAATTGGGATCTGAGTGTTTTACGTGCCACCAGCATCATCAGGATACTCACGGAAAACGGCGTTGACCCGAGGCAAATAACAGCATCGGGCAGGGGCGAATATTTCCCGGTTGCCTCCAACACTTCACCGGAAGGAAAATCAAAAAACAGGCGCACGGAAATCATTCTCTCCCCGCGGCTGGATGAATTGATGAAGATATTGGGTAACTAAGCGGCTCTATTCCGGATTGTGATGGAAGCTGTTTGTTGCTTTGAGTTGCTTACGCTATGAACTTGAATTTTAAGAGGGAATATTCTGCATGGGTTGGTTAGATGGATTTATTCAGCGCAGGGGTGGCCGTGATGCGGAGATGTCGTTTCTCGAACACCTGGAGGAATTACGCTGGCATATCATCCGTTCTTTGCTGGCCATCATCATCGTCGGCATTGTTTTGTTTCTGAACAAATCATTTGTTTTCGACCAGGTGATACTGGCACCGAAGAATCCGCAGTTCTGGACATACCGGATGATGTGCCGGCTTGGTGACCTGCTGCACTGGAAAAGTTTGTGCACTACTGAAATTTCCTTTACGCTGACCAATATCGATCTGTCGGCACCATTCATGATCCACCTGCAGATCGCTTTTGTACTCGGCCTGGTATTCACTTTTCCCTATATCTTCTGGGAGTTCTGGAAGTTTGTTAAGCCTGCATTGTTTGAAGGAGAACAAAAACAGGCCGGTGGTGCCGTTTTCGCCGCCTCCCTGCTTTTTTACCTGGGCGTGTTATTCGGTTATTACCTCATTGTTCCGTTTACGGTAAATTTTTTGGGTTCTTACCAGGTGAGTGAGGAGGTGAAGAACAATATCAACCTTTCCTCTTATATTGATACGGTAACCGGCTTAAGTTTTTCCTGCGGATTGGTTTTTGAATTTCCGTTGCTGATTTATTTTCTGGCAAAGGTGGGGCTGACAACCCACGAGCTCTTGTCGCAATACCGGAAAATGGCGCTGGTGGTGATCTTGCTGATTGCAGCTGTCATCACGCCTTCGCCGGATATGTTCAGTCAGACTCTCGTGGCCGTACCTTTATATGGATTGTTTGAAATAGGCATCATCATTTCCAGGAAGGTGGCAGCCAACCGCAAGCTGGTTGCGGAGAACGAATCGGCAGATGATACCTACCATGCAGCATAAGCAATGACATGCACCACATCATGCTCAAATAAATTAATGAAACATGAATGACAAAAAAGTAATCGCCATCGGTTGCGACCATGCAGGTTTTGAGTATAAAGAATCATTACGCGAATGGCTCGGCAGCCAGGGTTATGTCGTAATCAATTTTGGAACAGACTCATTATCCTCCGTAGATTATCCTGACTTCGTTCATCCTTTGTGCCGGGCTATTGAGCAGGCAGAAGCCGCCCTCGGTATTCTCCTTTGTGGAAGTGCCAACGGCGTAGCAATTACCGCTAATAAGCATTTGAAGATTCGTGCCGCCATTTGCTGGACCGTGGAGATAGCGCATCTCGCCCGTCAGCACAACGATGCCAATGTGATTTGCCTGCCTGCCCGCTTTGTTTCGCTGGAGTCTGCAAAACTGATGGTGACGGAATTCATCAATACCTCATTTGAAGGTGGCCGTCATCAGCGCAGGGTGGAGAAGATTGCTGAGCTTTAAATCATAGCAATGTTATTGCTTCGGCCGTTGATCAAAAAATCCGGTACCTGTCCTTACTTTCCCGTCTCTTGATTTTGTTTATATTGAGCAACATGTGCATTCGCCCGCAGTGCAGTTCGTGGCTCATGTAGCCGGTTTGTCTCCGTGATAACAGCGGCGCAGTGCTGTGCAAATAAAAATATTAGTGGAAGCAGAAATTTTCTTCAGGATGAAACCATTCCGGCAATATTTGTTGATGGCAGCCTTGTGTCTGTTGTACGGCACAAGTCATGCACAAAAACTGTATTCCACTACCGGTCATGCCTCCTATTATGCTTCCAAGTTTGATGGCCGCAAAACAGCGAATGGAGAAATTTTTTCCAACAGGAAATTAACGGCAGCGCACCTTACACTTCCCTTTGGCACGCTGGTAAGGGTAACCAATCTGAAAAACAACAAGTCTGTAATAGTGCGCATAAATGACAGGGGGCCATATATTAAAAGCCGCATCATTGATCTTTCCCGTGCCGCGGCAGATTCGCTCGATATCATACATGCCGGCTGGGCCATGGTGAAAGTGGAGGAGGTGAGTCCTGAGCCGGTGATTGTTTTGAATACGCTGCCGGTACCTCCGCTGGCTGATCCGTATAAATTGTGTTTTCCGGAAGATTGGATCGGAGAATGGGACGGCATATTAAAAATATATTCTGAACGCGGCCTGGAGAAAAATGTGCCGATGAAACTGACGATTATGCCGACGCCGGCCCTTGACCGTTACTGCTGGGATATTATTTACGATGGCATTCCGCGCAATTATGAGTTAGTGGTGCGCGACTCGGCACTGGGTTCCTACTCGCTGGATGAGCGCAACGGCATTGATATCATGAGTGGATTATTCGGTAACCACTTTGTCAGCCGGTTTTCTGTTATGGGAAGCCTCCTCGATTGTGATTATGAATTGCTGAACTATGATGAGCTGAAGTTCAGTATCGCTGCCGGCAGGGAAAGCATTCAGTGGTCTACCGGAAATATTGAGCACCCTGCCGATACCATCCCATTAATTGGCGTGTACAGCATTTCCAATCTGCAGGTAGCCACGCTGCAACGGGTGAAGCAGTAATGAAAGGACGGCAGCCGGCAGGCATGTTGTGCTGCATTGCTTCACATTAGCTCACTACTCTTTTTCTATCTTCGCAAAAAATAATAAGCTATGCCACAGGGACCTGTTTCGCAGTTTATGGAAAAACATTACCGCCATTTCAACGCTGCTGCCATGATGGATGCTGCCAAAGCATATGTGCAGCATCTGGATGATGGCGGAAAGATGATGGTAACGCTGGCCGGTGCCATGAGTACCGCTGAACTGGGGATTTCCTTTGCAGAGATGATACGAAAGGATAAAGTGCAGATTATCTCCTGCACCGGCGCCAACCTGGAAGAGGATATCATGAATCTTGTGGCGCACAGTCACTATAAACGCGTGCCCGGTTACCGCGACCTGACACCGAAGGATGAATGGGACTTGCTCGAAAATCATTATAACAGGGTTACCGATACCTGTATTCCAGAGGAAGAAGCCTTTCGCAGGATACAGCAGCATATATATAAGATCTGGCAGGAAGCTGAGACGAAAAGCGAGCGTTACTTTCCGCACGAATACATGTACAAGATGCTGCTGAGTGGCGTGTTGGAGCAGTACTATGAGATTGATCCGGAAAATTCATGGATGCTGGCAGCGGCAAAGAAAAATATTCCGATTATAGTGCCCGGTTGGGAAGACTCTACCATGGGAAATATATTCGCCAGCTATGTGATCAAAAATCAGTTGAAGGCATCAACGATGAAGTCGGGCATTGAATACATGGTACAACTCTCCGACTGGTACAGGAAAAATTCAGGTGGTAAAGGAGTAGGGTTTTTCCAGGTTGGAGGCGGTATTGCAGGTGATTTTCCTATCTGCGTTGTGCCGATGATGTACCAGGACCTGGAATGGCATGATGTTCCTTTCTGGAGTTATTTCTGCCAGATATCCGATTCAACCACCAGTTATGGTTCCTACAGCGGCGCCGTGCCAAATGAAAAAATTACATGGGGAAAGCTGGGAATTGACACTCCGAAATTTATCGTGGAATCAGATGCAAGCATCGTTGCACCACTGATGTTTGGATGGATATTGGGCTGGTGATACAATCTTAGTGCACGATAATAATTTTGTAATCCTGAAAATGTTGCCGTAAGGCGTATTGTGTGAAGTGATTGAAAGCACAATTAATAATTCGTCTAATGCATCCTGTACCGATCAGCAAGTATTACAGACCTTCTTATCATATAGCAGGTCGTTTCTGAAAACATACAAATCAATGTGCTTGTAAAGAACCTGATAGGGTTGTGTTGCTGACGATGCCCATTTCCTCCAGAATTTTTAAGGTGATCTGCCGGCTTGCGCTTCCAAAATTTTCAGGCGCAGGTTCCGGTGAGCTGATATTGGTGGCGAAAAAATAAACATTCCCCTCTTTCTCCACATAACCTACAAACCAGCCGATGTTTAAGGCCTGTCCTCCGGTTTCTTCGCCCTTCATTTCTCCCCATCCTGTTTTTCCGCTCAGCCGGTAGCCCATCGTATCCACCAGCACTAGCATTTTTTTGACAGCCGCTATGGCAGGGTTTGAAAAGTGGTATGTATTCTGGTAAAAATCTTTCAGAAATTCAATTTGTTCATCGCAGGAAATGCGCAGGCCGCCATTCAGCCAGAAGCTGTCTATCGCACCGGTCATATTCGCATTGCCATAGTGCACGAGGTTGAGATACTGCTGCATTTTGCCCGGCCCGATTTTTCGCGCCACCTCCTGGTAATACCATACGGTAGAATTTCTCATTGCTTCTTCCATATCCTGATCGTGGTTCCAGGAAGGAACGGATCGCTGCACACTGTCCCAGTGCATGACATAGTGCTCATCGGACACAACACCCAGCTGCAGTCCAACAAGTGCATTGAATATTTTAAATGTGGATGCAGGAATAAATCGCTGACTGCAACGGTCGGTGTTGTAGTCGGTGAAATCGCCTTTGTTCAGATCAAACAACTCAAAGCAGCCGTCTACCTGGAACGCATCAAAATAAGGTTTCAGATCCTGCCGGTGATTACCGGACGGTGTGCAGGATTCCATAAGAGATAGTCCTGCGATGAGTAGGCAACAAAGTGTGAAGGTTTGAGGGAGTCTTCCGATCAATATCATAACACGAATATAATCTCCACGCAATGATTTATTAAAAAGATGCAGTAAGTATGATGAGTTGGCATGCCTGTCATTAATAGCATCTTAAATTGTGTCTGTCCGATATTTCTCACCACCGGCCACCGGCACCACCACCGCCAAAACTTCCGCCTCCAAATCCACCAAAGCCTCCACCTCCGCCTCCTCCAAATCCCCTGCCGCCGAAGCCGCCACTGCCAAAGCCGCCGCCTCCCCAGTACCAGGGCGAAAAGGTGCCGCCACGGCTGATGTACCTTCCGCCGCGGCCACGGTTGTTTCTTGAAATGATAAACAGAATAATGATGATGATGATAATGATGACGATGAGCGGAATTTTATCCTGTGACTGCTGATCGCCGAGTTCATCCACAAATTCACCCGAAGCCAGCTTCATGATGGCATCCGTTCCCTCATCAAGCCCGGAATAGAAATCTCCGTTCCTGAAGGAAGGCAGCATGATATTGTCGATGATTTTTTTGGCTGTCACATCAGGAACAGCACCTTCCATACCTTTTCCGGTGGCAACCCATACACTCCTGTCATCTCTTGAAAGCAGGATTACCACACCATTATCCTGATTTTTTCCGCCAACACCCCATGCATCACCTATGCGGTAAGCTGTTTGCGTGATGTCGCTGCCATCAAGGGATACAATGGTGACGATGGCAATTTGTGTGGAGGTGGAATCACTGTAATCATCCAGCTTTGTTTCCAGACGATCCGCCTGTTCGCTGCTCAGCATGCCGGCAAAATCATTCACCAGCCTGGGTGGTTGGGGCCTTGACGGAATATCAAAGGCCATGCAATACCATCCTGTTGTCAACAGTATCATCACAGACAACAGTAAATGCTTCAGCTTATTCATTACTTATGATGATATCGTCAGAGATTTCATTGGTGTTGTTACCGGAAATTTCGAAGAACTGACTCAGTTGTTCGCCGGCCAGTTTGATGCCTTTCAGCAATCCTTCCGTAAATTTTTCTTCCCTGAAGTAACCTTCCATCAGCGTTTTGGTGGATTCCCAGAAACCGGCAGGAACTTTTTCATTGATGCCGCTATCACCGATTATCGCAAAGACACGGTCACCATAGGCAATGTAAATCAGCACACCTGTTTTCAGCGCGGTCTGTTCCATCTTTAGCTTGTGGAATATTTCCACGGCACGGTCGAGCAGGTCTTTCCTGCAGTTTTTTTCGAAATAGACTTTTATCTCGCCTGAAGATTTGCCTTCCGCTTCCCTGATAGCAGTCACAATCTGTGCCTGCTGTTCAGCAGATAGAAATGTACCGGATGTTGCCATTTGGGCTGATGATATTACCTGGCCGTATCAGGCGCGGATGAGTTGATCTTAAAGTTGATGTCAGGTGCATTCTCTGAACCTGCATTGGATTTGAAATAACCTTTTTCCGCAAATCCAAACATGCCGGCTATCAGGTTGGTGGGAAATTTTTTGATGTAGGTATTGTAATCCTGCACCGAGAGGTTGAAGTCATCGCGCGATTTATTGATGCGGTTTTCAGTGCCTTCAATCTGCGTTTGAAAGTCCTTGAATTGCTGTGTGGTTTGCAGCTCAGGATAGCGTTCTACCACTACCATAAGCTTGCTGAATGCCGAACTCAGCTGATCCTGGGCCTGTTGAAATTGCTGAATAGATTCCGCAGTCAGTTTGGAAGCATCCACATTTACTGCAGTGGCATTGGCCCTTGCCTGGATCACCTCTACGAGTGTGCTCTTTTCGAAGTTGGCAGAACCTTCAATCACTTTCACTACGCTGTTATAAAGATCGGTGCGGCGCTGATACTGGCTTTCCACCTGCGACCACTTGGATTTGGTATCCTCTCCCTTTGTCACCATGTTGTTGTAGGCGCCTTTGAAGGTAGAGTACAGCACGAATGCAATCAATGCGATGACTGCAATGGTGATAATGGTTTTGTTCATGGCGATAATTTTTTTTGTGTTTACTTTGAAGAAAGACGAATAACAAAGGTACTTATTTGAAGTTCTTTAACTCATACAAAAAAATAAAACATGAGCCAGTCAGCAGATGAATTCAACGCTTACCGTTCGAGGATGAATGAGAAGATTCTTGCACAAAACAACAAAGTGATTAACCGGTTATACAATCTTGATACTAATACGTATGCTGAAGGTGCATTGCCTGTGAAGACCAAGGAAATGCTCGGCCTGGTGGCATCGATGGTGCTCCGCTGCGATGACTGCATCAAGTATCATCTTGGAAAATGCAAAGAGGAAGGTGTGACCACTGATGAAATTTATGAGGTGTTTGCGGTTGCTAATATTGTCGGCGGGACGATTGTGATTCCTCATTTCAGAAGAGCCGTGGAGTATTGGGAGGAATTAGGTTAAACGCTTAAGCGATTGAATTGCAATTGCCGGAGGCCAATGTGTTGGCAGCAGCGAAAAGTTGTTTAATCGTAATCCGCCAGTGGTGATCATGTAAATGGATATGACTACAGCAGTGTTTTATACGGCGAGATTCTTTAGCAGTATTGTCACCTCATCAATCATCAATTAATTGCCACATTTGCAAGATTCATTCATCAGTATTTGCAGTTATTTTTGATCCGCCGCAAAAACAGTTTCACGAAATGACCGATAAACGCCTGTTCCTGCTCGATGCTTTCGCACTCATCTACCGCGCCTACTTCGGGTTGAGTAAAACACCATTTTATAATTCCAAGGGAATAAATACGACGGCAGTATTTGGCTTCACCAATACACTCGTTGACCTGATACAGCGCGAGAAGCCCACGCATATAGCAGTCTGCTTTGATACCGCTGCGAAAACCAACCGCGAAGATGACTTTGCCGACTACAAAGCCAACCGGCAGGAGCAACCGGAAGATATCACCATCGCCATTCCTTATATCCGTAAGATTATCGAAGCATTTAAGATTCCTATTGTCGAGCTCGATGGCTTTGAAGCGGATGATGTGATTGGCACACTGGCAAAGAAAGCGGAGAAGGACGGCTACAAAGTATATATGGTTACCCCTGACAAGGATTATGGCCAGCTCGTTTCACCCAATATTTTTATGTATAAACCGGCATATCAGGGAAGGCCGGTAGAAGTGTTAGGTCCTGAACAGATCATGAAAAAATGGGAGATTGACGATGTAACAAAAGTGATTGACATCTTAGGGTTGATGGGTGATTCCGTAGATAATATTCCTGGTTTGCCCGGTGTGGGCGAAAAGACAGCCAAAAAACTGGTGAATGAATTTGGATCCGTGGAAAACCTCATAGCGCATCCGGAAAAACTGAAAGGTAAACTGCAGCAAACTGTAATCGACCTGAAAGAGCAGGCATTGCTTTCGAAAAAGCTGGCCACTATCATAACCGATGTACCGGTGGAAGCAACAGAAGAACAACTGGTGATGGAAGAACCGGATAAGGAAGAGCTCACCAGGCTTTTTAATGACCTCGAGTTCCGGACACTCGGCAAAAGGATAATCGGAGAGGGTTACTCCGTAGTGGCGCCGGAAGCAAGGCAAAGGGATTTGTTCGGTCAGGAAGTTCCTGTTGCCCAAAGTGCAACACTGCCTGATTCACCGGCCACGAAGCCACAGGCTTCAAAAAATGCAGCTTCAACACCGCATACCTATCACCTTGTTGATACGGAAGAGAAAATGAAAAACCTGGTGGAGGAACTGATGAAACAGGAGGAATTCTGTTTTGATACAGAATCAACCCATGTAGATGCGAACCTCGCTGAACTGGTTGGGCTTGCCATTTCCTTTAAAACTTTTGAGGCATTTTATATTCCGTTGCCTGCTGATCGTGACAGGGTGATGAAGATACTTGCCCTGTTCCGGCCAGCGCTGGAAAGTGAAACAATCCGGAAGATCGGACAGAATATCAAGTACGACATGCTGCTGCTGAAGTGGTATGGCGTGCAAGTGCAGGGGCCGATGTTTGATACCATGCTGGCGCATTACCTCATTGAGCCCGATCAGCGGCATAATATGGACATACTTGCCGAAAACTATCTCAGCTATGAACCGATTCATATTGAGGAGCTGATTGGAAAAAAAGGAAAAGGACAGGGCAATATGCGCGATGTGGAAGTGTCGAAGGTGGCGGAGTATGCAGGCGAAGATGCTGATATAACACTGCAGCTTAAAGAAATCTTCATGCCATTGCTGAAAGAAAAAGAAGTGGAACAGTTATGCATGGAAGTGGAAGTGCCATTGGTGCCGGTGCTTGCCGATATGGAATTTGAAGGAGTAAAAATTGATAAGACATTTCTGAATGATTATTCTAAACAGCTGGAGAAAGAGATCATTCAGGTGGAAAAGGAAGTGTATGATCTGGCCGGCGTCCGCTTTAACCTGGCATCGCCCAAACAATTAGGGGAAGTACTGTTCGACAAACTGAAGATTCCTTACCAGGGAAAAAAGACAAAAACCGGGCAGTATTCGACCGATGAAGATAGGCTCGGCAAGCTGGTGAAGGACTACGAGATCGCGAAGAAATTACAGGACTATCGTGAATGGACCAAGCTGAAATCAACTTATGTGGATGCATTGCCATTGCTGATCAACCCAAAGACAGGACGAGTACATACTTCATTCAACCAGGCCATTGCTGCCACCGGAAGGCTGAGTTCGGTGGATCCTAACCTGCAGAATATTCCGATCCGTACTGATCGCGGAAAAGAAATTCGCAAGGCCTTTATCGCACGTGATGAGGAGTATGTCTTGTTGTCGTGCGATTATTCTCAGATTGAATTACGCATCATTGCAGCGCTGAGCGGTGATGAAAATATGCTCGATGCTTTTAAGAAGGGACTTGATATTCATTCCGCTACGGCAGCAAAAGTGTATAATGTTGAGCTGAGTATGGTGACTTCGGAAATGCGCAGGAATGCAAAAGCGGTGAATTTCGGCATTGCATATGGACAATCTGCATTCGGATTGTCACAGACACTTGGCATCTCCCGCACAGAAGCTAAAGAGATCATTGATAATTACCAGAAGGAATTTCCGGGTGTGAGTCAGCTGATGGCGAGTAATATCGCTTTCGCGCATGAACATGGCTATGTAAAAACAGTGCTTGGCCGGAAGCGTTATCTGCGTGATATTAACTCGGCGAATTTCACCGTGCGCGCACAGGCTGAGCGATTGGCGATCAACGCACCTATACAAGGTTCGGCTGCCGACATGATCAAGGTGGCTATGATCAATATTCACCGCGCGTTTAAGCAACGGAAGTTCAAAACCAGGATGACCTTACAGGTACATGATGAATTGGTGTTTGACGCGCATGTTGCCGAAGTTGAAGAAGTGAAAGAAATGGTTGTGGAGCTGATGAAAAACGCTATGCCGCTTGGTGTGCCCATTGAGGTGGGAGCAGGCGTAGGGAGAAATTGGTTAGATGCGCATTGATTTATCATTGGTGAAATCAGTGGCATGTCTGAGATGAGATACCATGCATCACCGACAGCACAATTATTTTACTCTACTATGATTTTCTCTTGCCCGATCACGCCCTGCTCATTGCTCAGGAGGAGCATATAAATTCCTGTAGGAAGGTCGGATACATTCGTCTGCATTTCATAGTTATTGCTGCCCGGCAGTGTTGCTGCTTTCATTACTTGTCCCATTACATTGATGAGCGCGATGGAAATATTTCCACTCAGTCGCACACCGGCAGTAATGGTCACTTCATTGGTTGACGGATTCGGAAAAACGCTGATTCCGTTTACAGCCTGTGCAGGATCTTTCACGCCAACATTACAATTGTAATAAGCAGCGGCATTAAGGAGTGCCTGGTTCACATTCAGTCGTCCGCCACTGACGGTAACGCCATCAAGCCCGCTGACAGGATCAACGCCATCGAGAATAAATCCTTTGATACGCAACATGGTTGCAGCGGCGTCATGCTTTAAATCATTGCTTAAAGAATCGCAGGGAAGCGAGCAGATCAGGGCAATGGCTCCGGCTACGTGTGGCGATGACATGGAGGTTCCTGTTTTGGAAGCATAGCCATTACCGGGAATGGTGGAAACAATCGAAGTACCCGGTGCACCCAGGTCAATGGTGGTGGCGCCAAAGGCAGCGGTGCGGTTATCATTTTTATCCGTATTCGTAACGGAAATAAGATAATCGCTGCTGCAGGCTGTCGGCATATCGCTTTGCACGTCTACATTCACATTGCTGCTGTTATTGGTGGCTGCAGCATTCAATATGCCCTGAGCGCCCATTGAATCGTACATGGCACACCAGACAGGGAAGTTGGCAGGTAAAGCAAAATCAGTTCCCCAGGATGAATTCACGGCAACTATGAAGGCGCCCGAGTCACCATTCGTTTCATTGTATCTTGCCCGCTGCTCGAGAATGTATCCATAGCCTGCCACTGCAATGGATTCCGTGCCTGAATTTCCCTGTACCGGCAGAATCTTAACATTCCAGTTCACACCCGCAACGCCGATGGTATTATTTCCCCTGGCACAGGCTATGCCGGCCACATGCGTTCCATGGCCGCTTCCGATTGAGGTGATGACACCACTGCTTGTCTGTGAATTCCATCCATCATAATCATCTGTATAACCATTGTGATCATCATCCACGAGGTTACCCGGAATTTCTTGGTGATTTTTCCAGAAGTTGAGGTCCTGATGCGCAAGGTCAAATCCGTCATCATCAATCGCTACTACAATGGTGTCGCCTCCGGCGGTAAAGCCACCGGTAGTGATGTCCCAGGCATTGGTTGCCCGCACATCTGCACCCGATGTTCCGCCGGTTTGCCCGATATTCAGCATGTTCCATTGCGCACCAAACTGATCATCATTGGGCACGTTGCGGCTTTCGGTGAAATGATTGTACTGCGCAAGGGTCACTGATGCATGTGCTTTAATGGCAGAGAGCATCTTTGCTTCATCAACAAGCGTGCTGTTAAAATGAAGCAACCAAATATTTAATCGTGCCGAGAGTTGTTGTAAGGCAGCAAACTCCGTTGACTGATTTTCTATCATCCTGCAATCAGCAACCAAACGGTTCACATCACTTCCCTGTTTTAACAGCACGATCACATCGCCGGGAACATGCGCTGACTCCTGTGCAAATAAGCTGACATGGTATCCATGCAATACAATGATGATGATGATCAGCAGCGGCTTTTTTGTGAATGAAGGGAGCATGATGAAAATATTTTGGAGGCTGGCGGGATTGCTAAGGGTTAATGGGCTATCACTAATTTCCGGAAAATTATTGCATTACCTGTTTTTATTCTTAACAGGTACATGGCATCCGCTGATGGCTGAACATTGCATGCGATGGATCCTGATGGAGATGCGGTGTAAATGTTTTCGCTGATAAGTTTACCGGACATGGAGAACATGCTGAGTTCAATCGGCTCTATCACCGGATGATGAAATGAGATGGTGAAAGATCCGTTGCTGGGCATTGGAGAAATGATACAATCAGCATTGTCTTTAGTTTGCTGAATGCCGGTACATGCATCCACAACAATGGTTTCCGATTGCATGGCCGTACAACCATAAGAATTTTCATAGGTATAGGTAATGATGTGTGAACCAATACCTGCATCGGAAGGATTAAAGACATTGCCATTCATCCCGTCGCCGGAAAAGGTTCCGCCGGCCGGGTTACCAAGCAGGGTATCCGATGCTTGTGCCACGCAATAGAGAAGATCAATGCCGTCAATGGCAGGCTGAGTTGGCAGCCCGGCTGTGACGGCGTCAGAGGTGTTCGTGCAATTTGCCGCATTCGTAACTACTACAGTATAAACGCCTGCTTCATCTGCCATCTGTGCCGGTGATGTAGCGCCAATAATATCAAAGCCATTTAATTGCCATTGGTAACTGTTACTCACGCCGGTTACTGCCTGTAACTGCGTTCCGGCACAGATAAATGAATCTATTGCATAACCATTGATGTTGTTCGCAAGAATTTGTGCTACCGGTAAACAGGAGGTATCAATCACGGAATAAATTTTACCGTTGGTAACATTGGCAACATACAACTCACCATATCGGTCTTGTCCGAATGATGAGAAGGCAGATTCATCCTGCGTGATAACTTCATCACCGACCAGCGAGGTGGTGAATGTGCCGTTTGCATTTTGTACGGTAGCCCTGAATTTCCCGCTGCAATAATCAACAGCAAGGTAGCTGCCAAACAGATTGGCATATTGTCCGCCGCGGTAAACATAACCGCCGGTGATAGAACAATCACAATTAGATCCGATGCAATGCTGATATTCATATACCGGCCAGGTAAGCACATCACCGACGGAGCAATTTCCGGGTTCATAGTTATGGGTGCCTTCATAGCAGTCCCATCCATAGTTCTGACCACCACCGGCATCCACCGGCATATAGTCTATTTCTTCCCATGTGTTTTGGCCGACATCGCCAATCCACAAATCGCCGGTCAGTTTATCGAAACTGAAACGCCATGGATTGCGCAGGCCATAAGCCCATATCTCAGGATAATAGTTGGCAGTGTCTGCAATAAAAGGATTGTCGGCGGGTATGGCATAGGGTGAACCGCCATCCACATCAAACCGCAAAAGTTTACCTAAATACTTTTTCGTGTTTTGTGAATTTTCATCCGGATCGCCGCCGCTTCCGCCATCGCCTGTGCCTGCATACAGGTAGCCATCCGGTCCAAACTGAAGGCCGCCGCCATTGTGATTGGCAAAGTTAGGATGTGGAACTTCCTTTAATATCAGTTCGCTGTTTGGATCTGCCACATTTGCATTCAGCGAATCGGTGGTGTAACGCGCAATACGCAGATAGCCGTCAGTGGTCCTTGTATAGTAGACATAGAAGTAGCCGTTGTTTGCATAATCAGGATGGAATGCCAATCCCAGCAAGCCGCGTTCACTGCCAAAAAGGACCTTGGTATGAATATCCAGGAATGGGGTTGTATTCTTAACGCCGGCGGAGTCGCACCAGTAGATATAACCGTTTTGCTGTACGATGAACAAACGGTTGTCGCCACAATTTTTTATGTCAACCGGGCTGCTGTAACCGGATGAAAACACCTGCAGGGAGATTACCGGTGACTGCGCGGAAAGTTGCAGGGAAAACAGGGTGAAAAAAGTCAGGAAAGCGTAGCTATGAATTTGCTTCATGGTGGCATTTAAGGGCAGTAAATTTAGACTAAAATATTTTGAAAGGCAGGGGAACAATGCCATGTAATAAGTAAAGCTGTTCACCGGATAACATGGTCAGATAGCGATGTAGCAGGGAACGGGCAGATAAAAAAAATTAAAGCCGGTAAGAGAGGTTAGGCGATAACCACTTTTCTGTTTCTTCCAACGTCATTGCCTTGCGTTTGGCATAATCCTCCGCCTGCTCCCGTGTAATTTTTCCGACACCAAAATATTTTGAATCCGGATGCGAGAAATAAAATCCGCAAACGGAGGAAGCGGGATACATGGCGTAATTTTCTGTGAGGCGGATGCCCGTATTTTTTTCCACCTGCAGCAGTTCAAATATCTTTTTCTTTTCTGTATGATCAGGGCAGGCCGGGTAGCCCGGAGCAGGGCGTATCCCGGAATAGGCTTCTTCAATTAACTGTTGCGGTGATAAGTTTTCCGCCGGTGCATATGCCCAGTATTCCTTCCGCACCATTTGATGCAAGGTTTCCGCGAATGCTTCCGCCAGCCGGTCGGCAAGGGCTTTGATCATGATGGCATTATAGTCATCATGTGACTGTTCGAACCGTTCAATTAAAGACTCAATGCCAATGCCTGCAGTAACAGCGAAAAAGCCAAGGTGGTCGTGTACGCAAGGAGCTAAGGTTTTTGCGTGTTTTTTCGGCAGTATAAAATCTGCGAGTGAATAATAACGTTGTGAAATTGCCTTCTCATTTTGCTGCCGCAGGAAATGAAAGGTCATGTGCATGTCATTGACAGCCGCGGAGCCGGTTGAAGGCTGATGATGCTGCGGCATGCTGATCTCAATATCATCATCATGAATGGCTGCAGCCGGGAAAAATCCAATGACGGCATTCGCCGTGAGCAGCTGCCTGCTTACCACTTCATCAAGCAAAGTGTTGGCATCCTCCAACAGCTTCCTCGCTTCTGCTCCCACTTTTTCATCGCTGAGTATAGCAGGGTATTTGCCGTACAATTCCCATGTCTGAAAGAATGGCGTCCAGTCAATATTTTTTCTTATTTCCTCCAACGGATACGCTGTTAAGGTTTTTATGCCGGTAAAGGAAGGCTGTGGCGGCACGTAATTTTCCCAGTTGATTTTTATTTTGTTGCTGCGGGCAAAGGCGAGCGGAACATATTTTTTGTCTTGCCTGCGGCCTGCATATTGCTCCCGCAGTTCGCGGTATTCCTCTTTTATCTTTTGCGAAAATGACTGCTTCGTTTCCTTGCCCATGAGGCTGCCGGCTACCGTAACACTTCTTGAAGCGTCTACCACATGAATCGTATCAGCAGCATATGCCGGTGCGATCTTTACGGCGGCATGTATGCGCGATGTGGTGGCACCGCCGATGAGCAACGGTATTGAGTAGCCAAGCCGTTGCAGTTCACCTGCTACATGAACCATCTCATCCAGCGACGGAGTAATCAGTCCGCTTAATCCGATAATGTCTACATTTTCTTTTTTGGCCGTATCAAGAATTTTTTCCGCCGGCACCATCACGCCAAGATCAATGATCTCATAGTTGTTACAGGCGAGCACAACACCAACAATATTTTTTCCGATATCATGAACATCTCCTTTCACCGTGGCGAGTAAAATCTTTCCCGCATTTTTTGAGCTGCCTGCCGTTTTCGCGGCTTCAATATAAGGTGTGAGGAGCGCTACAGATTTTTTCATGACGCGGGCACTCTTCACCACCTGTGGCAGAAACATTTTACCGGAGCCGAAAAGGTCGCCTACGATGTTCATGCCTTCCATCAGCGGACCTTCAATCACTTCGATGGGTGCCTTGTACAGCAAACGTGCTTCTTCGGTGTCCTGATCAATAAATTCAGTGATGCCCTTAACAAGCGCATGCTTCAGCCGCTCCTGCACAGGAAGTTTGCGCCATGCATCTTCCTCCGCCGCTTTTTTGCCTTTTGACCTTACCGTATCGGCAAAAGCCACGAGCCGTTCGGTGGCATCAGCGCGCCGGTTGAGGATCACATCTTCCACCAGCGTGAGCAGGTCCTTTGGAATTTCATCATAGACACTGATCATGCCTGCATTCACGATGCCCATGTCCATTCCCGCTTTGATGGCATGATAGAGGAAAGCGGTGTGCATGGCTTCACGCACGGTATTGTTGCCGCGGAATGAAAAAGAAAGGTTGCTTACGCCACCACTCACGCTGGCATGCGGGAGGTTTTCTTTAATCCATTTCGTGGCGCGCAGGTAGTGCACTGCATAACTGTTATGCTCTTCCATGCCGGTGGCAATGGCCAGAATGTTTGGATCAATAATGATATCCTGCGGAGGAAAATGTATGTTTTTAGTAAGCAGGTCATATGACCTTTTAGCGATCTCGATTTTTCTTTCAAAAGTATCAGCCTGCCCCTTTTCATCGAAACACATTACCACCACTGCGGCACCATAACGTTTTATTTTTGTGGCCTGCCGGAGAAAACCTGTTTCACCTTCTTTTAAAGAAATTGAATTCACGATGCCTTTTCCCTGCAGGCATTTCAGCCCCGCTTCTATAATTTCCCATTTTGATGAGTCAATCATCACGGGAACTTTTGAGATATCCGGTTCCGCAGCAAGCAGGTTCAGGAATTTCACCATGGCGGCTTTGCCATCAAGCATGCCTTCATCCATATTCACATCAATAATCTGTGCGCCGTTTTCAACCTGTTGCCGCGCAACAGCGACGGCGGCTTCATAATTTCCGGCCAGGATCAGCCGGGAAAATTCTTTCGAGCCGGTGATGTTGGTGCGTTCACCGATATTGACGAAATTAGTTTCAGGTGTAAGCGTGAGTGGCTCAAGCCCGCTAAGTCTCAGGTATGGTTTTATGGTATGAGTGGTCATGGATTGTATGAACGGCTTTTTACTGCATGGTTAAATACGATAATATCGCTGCTGTATGAAAGCAACGATCTTTCATATTCCGCAATGACAACTTGTATTTACATGCATTTGAAAGCAGATGCAAAAAAATTGTTCCAACATCATCAATACTTTTGCCGTTGAAAGAGTCTTTGTTCATGAGGAAATAGTTCAGGATTTTTAGCCGGCACGAGGTACAATATTTCTGTGATGAGAAAATTTCCAATAGCCGGGATTCAATTATTTATGCATGCTCAAGCTGAGGCACTTTTCTCGGCGCCAAATCCTGTAAAGCCGCAGCAATTGCTTTGACATGTTCAGGGGTAGTACCACAGCAGCCACCTGCGATGTTCAGAAAACCGCTTACGGCAAACTGACGCATCACGCCTGCCATGTGCAGGGGTGATTCATCGTAGGCGCCAAACTGATTGGGGAGTCCAGCGTTCGGATAGCAGCTGATAAAACAGGTGGCAACATTCGACAACTCTTCGATGTAAGGCCGCATCAATTCAGCACCGAGTGCACAGTTGAGGCCCACCGACAATGGTTCGGCATGTGCGACTGAGTTCCAGAATGCCTCTGGTGTCTGACCGGACAGTGTTCTGCCGCTTTGATCGGTAATGGTACCTGAAATCATGACCGGTAACTGCCGGTTGACTGAATCGAAATTTTCATAGATGGCAAACAATGCTGCCTTGGCATTCAGGGTATCGAAAATAGTTTCCACCAACAGCAGGTCGACACCGCCATCCATCAGCCCGCGTACCTGTTCGGTGTAGGCATCCACCAGCTGATCAAAAGTAACTGCACGAAAGCCGGGATCATTCACATCCGGTGAAAGCGAAGCAGTTTTATTGGTGGGTCCGAGTGCACCGGCAACAAAACGCGGTTTGCCGGGCGTGAGCTGTGAAAATTTTTCGGCAGCAGCTTTGGCAATTTTCGCCGACTCAAAGTTTATTTCATATGCCAATGTCTCCATCTTATAATCGGCGAGTGAGATTTTTTGAGCATTGAATGTATTGGTCTCAATGATATCGGCACCTGCTTCGAGGTAGGCTTCATGAATTTCGCGTATAACCGATGGTTGTGTAATGCTTAACAGGTCGTTGTTGCCTTTCAGATCAGCCTCGTAATCTTTAAACCGGTTGCCACGGTAATCAGCTTCCTGCAGCTGATAGCGTTGAATCATAGTGCCCATTGCGCCATCCAGGATCATGATTCTTTCATTGAGAATAGCTTTTATTTCCATGGTAAGTAATTTCTTTGTTGAATAAGTCTGAAAAATGATTTATGCGGTACAGTTTATTGCACCGCCTTTCTTCATTGCATAATACTTACCAGGAAAAATCGTCGGTTAAACCGCTGATCTTATCTTCATCCCTGCTGCAGCCGGGATTAGGAATTAGCACCCACCGGGATGGGTTGCCAAGACATCGCAGGGCCTATTCCCTCCGTCTTTCTTGATAAGCGGGGCAAATATACATGATGAAGTGTTAAATACAACCAGTCGCTGTTTGAGCATGCAATGTGATTAACGGTTTTCCGGATCAGCCAATGCGACATGCATATGATGTAAACCTGAAAGCAACATTAGATTTCAGCATGTATTGAGAACGGCTTCCTTGACAGATTCAGCATTTTCGTTCCTTTAGACGGATAGTGAAATCCGTTTCGAAAACTGATTTCATGACCAAATAACTTGCGGATGATTGATTTCCTGCAGCAGCAATACTGACGGATGGCAACGACCGGTTAATGAAGCAGCAAATCTTCTATCACTTTCGGATACCATTCATGTTCCAATGCATGTACTTTGGCTGCAATGGTTTCCGCCGTGTCAGTTGCATCAACTGCTGTGCGTTGTTGCAGTATAATTTCTCCCTCATCATACTTATCATTGAGGTAATGTATCGTGATGCCGGTTTCTTTTTCATTCGCCTGTAAAACAGCTTCATGTACTTTGCTGCCATACATTCCTGGTCCGCCGTGTGAAGGAAGCAGGGCAGGGTGAATGTTGATTATGCGCCTTGGGAATGCCTGCAATAAGTTTTCCGGGATCAGCCAGAGAAATCCTGCCAGCACCACAAGATCCGTTGCAGAACTTTTTAATAAATCCAGCACATGACTCGTTTCATAAAGATCTTGTCTTGTTATGAGGTAGTAGGGAACCTGGAATTCCTGTGCAACACTGATCACTTTTGCCTTAGGCTTGTTGCAGATGATGGCTTCCACTTTAACCTGCGGATTATGGCGGAAGTGCTGGAGTATGGCCCTTGCATTGGTGCCTGTGCCTGAAGCAAAGATGGTGATGCGTTTCATAGCTGTTACAGGCCGAATTCGTTGATCAGTACCTGTTCAAAAAATGTATGCATGTTGCCCAGCCCGTCCAGCTTTTGCAATTCCAGCGTGGAGATAACAAAATTGGTATGGCCGGCGCCATCATATTTTTTGGCCATGACGGTGGAGATGCCCGTCCAGTCAGAGAGCGCAAGCGTATTGTTGTCTTTTGCTATCAGGTTTGCATCATACAATGCTGTGGCTCCCACTGCAAGATGGAAAGGCCGCACCACGCCAAGGAAGGAAGCGCTTCTCAGGTCGCTGTAACCTGCTGCCAGGTGAATGATGGAAGAAGTGTCGGTCAGCAGTAAGGTGGTATCAGCCGGTACGACGAATGACTGCACCGGAGTAAAATCAAGGAAGTCTGATTGTTCATCAAACAAGGAAGAAACATAAACTGACATCAGTAGCTTACCATTATTATTGAAGAAATCGTTGAGCGTGCGCTGACCGAGTGACAGTGAGTTAACAGCATCATTGCTGAACCAGATGATGGTGTTAAAGAGGGCGAACAATTTCGATTGAGAAATATTATCGGCTGACAGCTGTGTATAGGCGCCGTTGGCTTGCTGGAAAATCTGCATCGTATCTGCCGTCGGGAATCCGGCGGAGGCGAGTTGCTGTGTGAAGAAACTTTCAACGGCCGCTGTTCCCGATGTGTAGCCATCAACGAGCAAGATGGAACTCACCGGTTTTTTTACATACACTTTGTAGGAAGCAACAAATGGAGATACCGCCAGCGCATTATCAACGGCACGTATGTAGAACACATTAGTGTCGTTGAGCGCCATGCCATTCATCAACTCTTGCTGCGGGTCGCCATTGTTGTTGAGGTAAACCCTGCAAAGCGGGAAGTCTGATGACAGGTCATTCGCTTCAAACACAGCACCTGTAGCAGAAATTTCGATAGTGTAAGGAAGCGACGTTGTATCATTCCAGCAACATTCATAATGATGCAGGTTTTCGAATCCATCGGGATCAGTTCCTTCCCAATAGAAACGGATCACCGGAAAGGTGACTGTCGGGTTATTGGCAGCCGGAACAAATTTGACGGCAGGAGGAGAGTTCTTTACCGGGTACACTAATGTAGCCGGAGTCGGATCTTTTATGCCGAGGTTGTCAATGGCACGGACACGGAAATTAAAATCGAGGGTATCTTCGCCCGGAGGCGTAGCCAGCAGGAAAATACTATCCTGCCGGGTAGTAAAATGCCAGCTGTGATCTTCATCAATAATACTGTCGAAGGTATATTCATATCCGGCAATGTAGCCATCAGGATCATCTGCCCACCAGTGTATTTCCACCTGCGAGTTGAAACGATCGTCGCCATTGCGGATAATGGTATCTACAATCGTAAAGGTCTCGGGAGGTGTATCAGGCAACAGGTTGCCTTCCAGTGAACTTTTACAGGCTGCGAACAGCAACACGCTGAAAACTATTACAGTGCCAAAAGAAAGGTGATGAGTGCGCATGACGAATGCTCAAAAATATCCTTTTGACCTGAATGCAGAAAGGATTGTAAGAATTGAGATTAAGTTACTTTGACCAGCGTAGACAATGCGCGGAAGGCAGATGAATGCTGGACGGCGATGATACGGGAGGTAAGCAAGAAAAATCTTTACAGTTTTGCAGGGCCTCCCAAGGGAATCTTCACCATCACCTTGTTTCCTCTTTCCTTGAACTGAACCGGAAACAATGAATTGAGAATGGCAATGCCACGACCGTGATTATCAAAGATGCGGTCATCCTCAAACTGCAGGTATTTGCTGAAGTTAAATCCCTTGCCCATATCTTCTATCATAATGGAAAAGTATTCGTCTGATCTTT
The DNA here is from genome assembly GCA_019694975.1 of Chitinophagales bacterium. Classification (NCBI taxonomy): domain Bacteria; kingdom Pseudomonadati; phylum Bacteroidota; class Chitinophagia; order Chitinophagales; species Chitinophagales bacterium. The sequence continues at coordinate 648,888 of JAIBAY010000001.1, read as the reverse complement.
TCAGTGTGACGGATACGAACTTATTCCGGTTTTCCGGCAGTGACAGCCGGCGTTCTACTTCTGCAGCCAACTGATTTTTGCTGATCAGTTTTGTTTTTTCGTCATAAGTGAGTCCGGCATTTCCATGTTCCACGGCATTGGCCAGCAATTCTGAGATATAAACGGCTTCCTCCGGTTGCGGGCATTCATTGGCGATCAGTACAGCGAGGTTATCGCCTTCCGCCACCGTTTGAAAATGAAACGTGCCTTCGTACAGGTTGTGCAGCGCCCGTTCGCTTTCCGACAGTTTTTTGAGCAGTGCTTTCTTCCTTTCAAAATCGAGGATAGCAGCATTGATCGTGGAGATCAGCAGGTTCTTCTTTACGGGTTTAACGAGGTAGAAGAAGGCGCCTGCATCAATGCCCTGCCTGATGTCATCAGCACTTCCGAGTACGGTTTGCATGATCACCTGTATGTCTTCATAGTTCTTGTTTTGTTTCATGCTCCGCAATAACTCAATACCTGATATATCAGGCATGCTCCAATCCAGCAGCATCACCTGTATATCGTGCGGATGCTTGTTCAGGTATTGCATCGCTTCGGTGGCATGGTGCGCAGCATGTACCTTGTACCCTTCCTTTTCAAGTGAGAGTTTGATGACGTTGGAGAAGGTGACATCATCGTCAACCAGGAGCAGTGTGTGAGACAATTTAAAGCGGAATAAGTTGTTTGTACAGGTTTACGTAATTAGATAGAAAAAAGTTTAAATATTTTTCGCGGTGCGATGTGCCGGAGGCTTCGGGCCTTAACTTTTTTTGGCAGCCAGTACACAGGCTTTCTTATAATGTTTCACTGTGCCATCCAACTTAAAGATTTCGAGGTAAATGATGTATATGCCGATGGAGGCTCTTTCATTCTTATCGGTTAAGCCGTCCCAGGTAAAGGATCCTGACTGCGGCAACAAGGCATTGTGCACCAGGTCGTTCACCTGCCTTCCTTTATCATCAAAGATGCGAACGTTGGCCGTGTAGCCCGGCTGATCAAATTGATAGGCGATTGACAATACATCATTGAACCCATCCTGATCAGGAGAAAATGCCTGCGGTGAAACCGTAATCTCATCACCAATTCCGGGCTGCATGTACTGCGAGTTTTTATAGGTCGGCGTACCAAAACCAACCGTTGATGCTGCTGAGTGCCAGTTGAGAGAATCCTGCGTTGGTGAACTGAAATAGATACGTTCGAGCGACACCCCTTCCACATTATCAATCAATGGAAACTGCCAGGAATCAAAATAATGCAGCTGATCGATCCGTGTGCCATCTGTGTTTACCAATACGATCACGCCTTCATCATCATTGAAAGATGGCAGATCCATTTCGATGAACCAATCCGGATTTTCAGCAAAGTAAAATTGCCGGACAGCCGCGGGGTTTTCTGTGAGCACCATATATCGTCCCGGAAAAAGCAGGTTGCTTTCCGTGGTAATGCTTTTCACGCTGACCAAAGAATCGAAATCATCAGTTGTGGCCACCTTCAGCTCTTTGAGGTCGGTTATCTTTTGTGAGTTATTGTAGATTTCCAGGTAATCATAGCCTCCGCTAGCCGGGTTGAAGAGCACTTCATTGATCAGTATATCACCGGTTGTAATTTTTCCCGGAATGGCAAACTGCGCCGTGTTATTGCTGTCTATCACATTGCCGGAACAATCAGCAAGTCCGGTTACTGTGATCGTGTAAACTACATTTGAATCTGCCGCAGGATTCAATAACAATTCCACTGTTGTAAAGTCGGGGGCAATGACATCGGCAGCAAGCACTGCCGTAACCGGATCCACCTGGTAGTTGATTATTTGTGAGGCCACTGCGCTGTCAAGTGTTTCATTAAAATTCAATCTTATGCTGGAAGCATTCAGCAATGCGGCGCTGATAAGGTGCGGGCCTGTCGTATCCGGATTAGCGCCAAAAACAGCATTCTGTTTTCCAGGTGTCCCGCCACTCACATCCGTGGATGCGATCCAGTTATTGCTTCCCTGGCAGGGGCTGTTGGGGTCAATCAGTTCCAGCGACCAGCCGCCTTCGGCTTTCACAACATCTGCATACCATGCACTGCTGTACGCGACAGAATTTATCACGCTGCCTGAAGCATTCTTCAGCGTCAGTTGGTCGCCATCATTATTTAAACTGGGAAAGGAGGTAAGAGCGACTACATTTCCGAAAGAAGAGAAAAGGCCTGCATTGGCATCGTCGCATAGTATCACATAAGCACCGGGTTGTAACACATAAGCGGAGATGTTTTGTGTGGAACTGGCATCGCTGAAGGTCCAGCCGCTGAGGTCAACAGGCAGCGACGACTGATTATACAACTCCGTATATTCTGCGGAAGGCAACCCGACTACAGGATCGGGATCCGCCATTATTTCATTGATGATAACATCATTTGCCTGCGACGTGTAGTAGGCAAAATCGGCGGTGGCCGAAAGCAACTCGTTTCCCGCAAGGTCTTTAATATGCATGGCAGTGGCGGTGCAGGTAATACCATTTGGAAACGCATTAATGAATGAGAGGTGCACCAGTTCCGGATTGCTGAAGTCAAGCTGCGATGAGGAAGGAACTCCGATACTGTTGTTTACGGAATAGTTGGAAGCTGTTTCCGCTGACGATTGCTCCAAAGGTTCATTAAACAACATATCAAGCTGATTGGATGACAGGGCAGTGGCCTGCAAAAGCAGCGGAGGATCAACATCCACCACAGGCTGCCCGGCATAGATATTGTCGAAATAAAATGCGTCGGACCGTGTACTGGTATAGGTGCAAAGAAATCCGAAATAAGACGTTGATGTGATAGTATTGTCTGTAGCGGTGCCTTCCAGCGAAAAGCTGGTGCCACCGGTAAGATCGGAATACACCTCCCAATGACCGGCATTATCACGAACCACCTTTATGCCAACGGTGTTCACCGAAGCGGCCATATGACCGTCGATGCCAGGCATGATCAAAGTTGTAGTGGTTCCCTGCTGCAGGTAAAGGTCGATGGCATCATTGCTTCCGTCTTCACCCATTCTCAAAAAATATCCGTTCAGCGGTTGCTTCAGGTCGGGCGCATCCGCCACAAGGTAAACTTTCAGGTAATTGCTGTTGGAAGGAGAAAAATCAAGCTTAACATAAAACAGCCATTCTGTGTTATTGATGCTTGTATTCTGTACGGAAAGATAAGCAATATCGGTTACGGCAGGAGCATTCAGATGCAGTTGATGTTCGGTGTTTATCTCGAATTTCGCTGCATCACCGGTCCATGCCGGATTGGCCGTGAAATCGCCATCGGTAAAATCATCCTGTACCTGGGCAAAAGAGTGGTCGAAAAATAATAGTGTGAAAAGGAGGAACGATAACGCCTTCATATGGATGTCTGATGCCTTGTGATTTGCTTACCAAAGTAAGCATGTTTTGCTATTAATATAGAAATGGCGGCGTACTATGCTTTATTATTCAGCAAGCCTTCGATAAGTTGCATGACATCCTCTGTCAGCAGGGGCACCACTTCGGGTGCGGCAAGGTTTTCTTTAAGCTGCTGAACTTTGGAGGCGCCTAATATCACGGTGCTGACATGCGGATTTTTAAGACACCAGGCAATGGCCAGTTTTGCAAGGGAAACCTGTAAATCATCAGCGACAGTTTTCAGCTTTTGCACTTTTTCCAAGGCTGCAACATCATTCAGTTTTTGTTCCTTCAGCCATTCCATGCCTGCCATGCTGAGCCTGGTTTCTCCTGTTTTGCCCGACAGGTATTTTCCGCTTAAGAGCCCGGAAGCAAGCGGCGACCAGATGGTGGTGCCCATGCCATACCTTGCAAAAAGTATGGCGTACTCCGATTCAAACCTCTGCCGGTGGAGCATGTTATATTGAGGTTGTTCCATGGCAGGGCCAATCAGGTGATGTTTTTCTGCAATGGTATGCGCTTCCGTGATCTCACCGGCACTCCACTCCGATGTTCCCCAGTATAGAATTTTCCCCTGCTGAATAAGCTGATGCATCGTCCATACCGTTTCTTCTATAGGTGTTTCAGGATCAGGCCGGTGACAGAAGAAGAGATCAAGGTAATCAACGTTCAGCCGTTTCATGGCTTGTTCACAGGCTTCTGTTACATGCTTGCGGTGAAGCCCTTTTTGCGTGGGTAGCCTGCCTACACCAAAGAAGACTTTACTGGAGACGCAATAAGAGTCGCGCTGCCATTTCATCTTCTTCAGTATTTTTCCCATCACCTTTTCTGATTTACCGCGTGCATAGATTTCCGCATTATCAAAAAAATTCACACCATGGTCATAGGCTGTCTTCATCAGGTCTTCCGCAACAGCGTCTTCAATTTGTTTTCCGAAGGTCAGCCATGAACCGAGTGATAAAGCACTGACCGGCAAACCTGACTTACCCAATCTTCTGTATTCCATAAGATGCATTTTATGGTGAGTAACGATTACTATTTTTTAATTTATTCCGATACCTTCTAAGGAGCACGCTGCCTTTGTCATGCGTTTCATCTATTCATTGAAAAGGCTGACGTGGCAAAAGGTAAAAGTATTTATTTCAATAAAATGCCAACCGGATTTCTCTGAATTGACAGGTGATGAAAGGACGATTGCAGCAGCGCAAGTTTCCGTTATTGACGCTGCAACTGACATCCTCTTGCGGTGTTGGAGATTTTTCACGCTGTATTATTATGGTTCACACCATCATTTTTCTATTTTTGTTCGGTATGCTGCACTCATTTCACCGGCTGTTTTTCATCATTACGGTTGCCCTGCCGCTCCAGTTAATCCAATCCTGCGAAAGCAGGGAAGTGGTAAGCGTTACCCGTGCCGGAGAGCTGGAAAAGCTCATTCGCGACGGTGATCTGTCCACGCATGCCCGCCTCAGTGAGCTGAATCGTCAGCCTCATTTATACGCCATTGGCAATGCCACCAATAATGAAGGGTTTATTACCGTTATAGACGGGAAGTGTTATGCCAGCTCCGTTGATACGATGAGAACGATGACCATCGATTCGAGTTGCAATACCGAAGCAACCCTGCTGCTATATTCAACCGTCTCGAAATGGAAATCATTTGACATTCCCGCTGAAGTAACTACACTGAAGCAACTCGAACAATTTATTTCCAATATCACTACCAAGTACAATGTCTCGAGGACATCCGTATTTTGTTTCCGTCTTGTGGGAACTGCTGCAAATATCAACTGGCATGTATTGAAGTGGAGGCCCAACATCAGGGAAATTACCTATAAAAAGATGCATACGCTCGGCATTACCGGTAATTTATCTGATGAGCAGGTGGATGTAGTTGGTTTTTTCTCCAAGGATGCAAAGGAAATATTCGTTCACCAGGAAACGGTACTGAACATGCATTTTGTGAATCACGATCATTCGCTGGCGGCGCGTATTGAAGATATCAGGCTGGATGGCAGAATGAAATTATTGCTTCCCGAAGCCGCTCCCGAGTGATGGCATGTTAAAAAAAGATTTACAAGCTGTTCACAGCTTAATGCCGATTTAGTCAGCATCTTTGCGCGAAAAAAAATCCATGAAACATTACCTGGGAATGTTGACCCTGCTGTTGCTGGCAGCGGTATCGCTGAATTCGTGCAATTCCTTCAAAAGTTATAATGCCACTACCATCGGTGAGATGGAAGATCTCATCAAGAAAGGCGATATGACTACGCACATTGCATTGAAGGATATCTCCGCTGCGCCACACAGTTATGCCATCGGTTCGGTCACCAACCTCAAAGGCTTTATAGTGGTGGATGATGGAAAACCATATACTTCATTTGTGCAGGGCGATTCAGTGGCGATTGATTCAAGCTGGAATACGGAAGCGACCTTGCTGGTGTACGCATCGGTAGAAAAATGGACTGAGGTTCCGGTTCCGGCCGATATTCAAAACTGGAAACAACTGGAAGAATTTGTCATGAATTCCGCGAAAGGACAAAAGATCAACCTGGATGTCGCTTTCCCGTTTTTGCTGAAAGGCGAGCTGCAACGCGTAGACTGGCGTGTGACAGACTGGGACATCAACGATAAGGAAGTAACCAATAAAAAAGTCAAGAGTTCAGGGCTTACAGGCACAGCCAACAATGTGGAGACAACGCTGGTTGGTTTCTATTGTACCAAACAGTACCGCGTGCTTGCCGAGCACAGCACCAAGATGCACATTCATTTCGTGAGCGACGACAGAAAGGTCTCTGGTCATGCCGATGACCTCGCGCTGAATGGAATGATGAAATTGTACCTGCCGGTGGAAACAGCTAAAGATTAGCTGCTGAGAGTCGGTATTTGCTGAAATGATTCAGCAGGATAAGTGCCCAAATCGCAAAATGGAAAATTTTTCCAGGTTGCTGATTTGGTTTTTTATCCGTCTGTGATATAGCTCTCACAGTATGTTTCATAGATGAGGCATGCTGTTTCAAAATCAAAGCATCTCTTCACCTCTTCCGCTGAGTTGCTTGTTCCAGGTTAGAGGTAATCAATATGCAATTTATCGTGGTCGCGTTACGGGCGATTAAATGTATGCAGCCAGGATCACAGACCACCATGATTGTTGAAGGGAAATCCTCCATCCTATACTTTGATACTGCCGATCTTTCACCTGGCATTTTTTACCTGCATGCCATACAGCTTGACCGGAAGCAAGGTGAAATTATTGTAAGGCAATAATCCGGTTAACAGTATGGTACATAAAAAAAATCCCGGCGGCAATTTCAAGTTTCAGTTTATATAAAAATTACCCTATTAAAACCGGAAACCACTTTGCCGCTATGAGACATGTTCTGTCAATTTACTTTCCGGGAATATAGATTTATGCACAATGATGATTGGCGACTTTCAAAAATATATACGGGTAGTGTTGAAATAACGCCGCTGCAGGTTCATCGCTTGCCGGCAAGAGACATAATTTTCATCTGCCGTATATAATTCAGAGGTCAGAAGCGGATTCGAACCGCTGTAGAAGCTTTTGCAGAGCTTTGCCTAGCCACTCGGCCATCTGACCTTATTTTTTTAAGGGGGAGCAAAGCTAATCGATATTTTGGAAATTCTGAAGCCAATTTCTGATAGCTTACCATCAGAAATTGGCTTCAGAAATTCCGCATCTTACGATTCTATTTCAGATTTCTTCATTGCAGTGCGGAACAGGATATATCCCATTGCCGCAAAAAATAATACACCCAGCAACTGATAACCGTTTTCACCGAGCAGGGTAATCAGCGTATGTTCCTGGCTGTGATCTTTCAGCCAGCTACTGATTCCATCCGAAGCCTGCATGAACGCAACAATTACTCCCATCAAAGCGCCGCCAGCCACTAATCCGGTTGCCAGCAGACTTCCTCTTCCCAATTCAGCATCCTCTTGTTTATCGCCACGGCGCTTAGTCAGGTAATCAACCAGCCCTTTGATTGCACCACCGATAAAAATAGGAAACGTGGTAGAAAGTGGTAAGTATAAACCAACGGCAAACGACAGTGACTTCACGCCGCAGAGTTCCACTACGATGGCGATAAATACGCCTACCAGTACAAATTGCCAGTCGAGATTGAAGGACAATAAGCCCTTGATCAGTGTTGCCATCAGCGTTGCCTGTGGTGCATTAAACTCCGTGCCGATACGATGGGTGATACCCTGCGCCGCCTGATCTGCAGTAGGCTGATCGAGAAAGGCGACCGTGAATCCTATGACAAGTGAAGAAACAATAACGCCGATAAACAAAGCTATCTGCTGATAGCGTGGTGTTGCACCGATGATATAACCGGTCTTTAGATCCTGCGAAGTTGCACCGGCATTGGCAGCGGCGATGCAGATCATTCCGCCAACCACTAATGCCATTGGTTCATAAACATGCCCGGTCCAGCCGATGGCAATAAATACAAGCGCAGTAGCCATGATGGTGGCAATCGTCATTCCTGAAATAGGGTTGTTACTGCTTCCGATGAGGCCTACGATGCGACTGGAAACGGTGACAAAGAAAAATCCGAAAATGATCACCAGCAGACCGAGCAGCAGCTTGTAGAAAATGTTCGTTCCGGGAATCTGCGGAAGAAAGGCCATCAAAGCAACCAAGGCGATGCTTCCGAAAATCACGATCTTAAAGTTCAAATCATTTTCCGTACGGGAACGCATCACATCGCCTTTTTCGCGCATGGAGGCCATGCCGCCTTTGAATGCATTGGCAATCGTGGGAATGGATTTCAGCAACGTAATAAATCCGCCCGCTGCCACGGCACCAGCACCAATCTGCCTGACGTAAGCCCTGTAAAGCGCTTCGGCCATGTTGCCCCATTCATGTGTTTCCGGATTCCAGCTTCCGCGTCCGCCGGCAGTCATCATATCTTTTAGCATGCCGAGTTTAATCTGTTGCAATGCGATCAGGTCCGGTGAAATTAAAGTGGCAAGCAACGGTATCAGGCACATCCATGCCAGCACGCCACCGGCCACGAGTACACCTGAAATTTTTGGGCCGATGATGTATCCTACACCCATGTATTCCGGTGTGATGTCAGCGGCAATCTGCGCCGAAGGAAAATATTTATTTTTTTGTGCGGTGATCCACGTAGGTGATTCCGCCACTACATGGAAGATATGTTGCAAAACGGCATAGCAGGTGGAAACAGCTAATCCGATATAGGCCGGTTTGGCGAAGTCGCCGCCTTTTTCACCGGCAATCAGCACCGAAGCGCAGGCTGTTCCTTCCGGGTAAGGCAGATTATGATGTTCCTGTACAATGAGTGAACGGCGCAGCGGTATCATCATCAGCACACCTAAAATGCCACCGAATATGGCTAATGTCAGAATGGTCCAGTAAGAAAAATATTCAAGGCCGATGCTGTTGCCGGTGGCATCATCGGTGCTGAGAAACAGGAAGGCCGGCAGCGTAAACACCACGCCTGCGGCGATTGATTCTCCCGCTGATCCTGTCGTCTGAATGATGTTGTTTTCAAGAATCGTTGTACCCAGAAATCTTTTACCCAGCGAGATGGCCAGTACGGCAATCGGTATGGATGCGGAAACGGTAAGGCCGGCTTTCAACGCCAGGTAAACGGTTGCTGCGCCAAACAGTATTCCGAATATGCCGCCAAGCACAATGGCACGCGGCGTAAATTCTTTCATCGAAGATTCGGGCTCGATGTAGGGTTTGAATGATTTGATTGGTTCGGACATCAGGAATTTGGAGTTAGAAATTTGGAATTAATAAGGAATCATAAAAGAAAGGTTATTCAGGGACATTTCAAACAATTACCATGTCTGCATTTCCTTTCGCGCTTCCGGTCATACTGCTGATGTTGCTGCTGCCTTCCAGCGCATCACGGTATCTGTATTTTTGGCAGCATGCACTTCATCCGCCACTGTCCGGCTTCTTCATGCCTTCGAGGAAACAAGCTCTGCAGCGCGGTTCGTATAAATCTTTTTCGCCCAGCAACACCTGTGATTTTTCATGCGATTTTCTGAAGGAGTAGGAGGCGAGGTTTCCGCACACTACGCAGATGGCATGCACCTTTGTTGCATATTCAGCCCTGGCCAGCAGTTCGGGCATTGGCCCGAACGGCTTACCGGTGTAATCCATGTCGAGCCCCGCAGCAATAACGCGGATGCCTTTACCGGCCAGTGTTTCCAGCACACGCGGTAATTCCATATCAAAAAACTGCGCTTCATCAATGCCCACCACTTCTATGTTACCGGCCATCAGTAATATCTGATCGGAATGTGCCACCGGTGTGGAATGGATGTAATTGGTATCATGCGAAACGATATTTGTTTCGTGGTAACGCACGTCATTGGCGGGCTTGAAGATCTCTACCTGCTGATTCGCAATTTTTGCGCGTTTCAGCCTGCGGATCAGTTCCTCTGTTTTGCCGGAAAACATACAGCCGCAGATCACTTCAATCCATCCCGCTTTCTGCTGACGTATGTAGGGTTCAATAAACATGCAGGCGTGAAAATAAAAGAATCTGCGCTTCCGTTTTGCTTTGTATTTTTGAAAATAAAAATGTAAAGGATGAGTGATTACAGCAGGATCAGCGAACTGAACAGGAAGATCAGTAACGTGCTGGAAACGGCAGGGAAACATGGAGAGCGTTTTTCAGGTATCGAAAAAGACCTGTTAGCCGGTTATATGCGGGAATTATATGAATTAGTATTGGCGGTTCAAGCCGATAGCAACCTGCCATTGCAGCCATCACCTGCATCACCACCCGCCATGGAAGAAAAAGTCATCATAACCGACAAAGCAACAATGGAGCAGCAGGAGTTGACGGCACTTAATCAGCAGCCGATACAGATTGAAACTCTTTTGCCTGACTTTATTGAAGAACAGGTTCCGGTAACGAAACCGGAAGTTATCCGTGGTGCACATGCTACCGGGAGCAAGCCTGCAGCAGATACTTCCGTTAAAAAAAGTATTTCAGAGATATATGCGGAAAAGAAAGACAATGGCCGTGTAACCCTGAATGACCGCTACAAAAGCCAGGGAAAGGAGATTGCGGATGCCTTAAAGCATACACCAATCAGGGATCTTAAATCCTATATCGGCCTGAATAAGCGCGTAAATTTTATTCATCAGTTATTTAATGGCTCCGAGCAGCAGTTTGATGATGCTATTGCAAAGCTCGATGGTTTTGGCAGCTATCATGATGCATTGCAATTTGTGCAGGAGCAACTTGCGCCCGTTTATCAATGGAGAGATGATGCGCCGCTTGTCTCGGAATTTTTTACGTTGCTGATGCGCCGGTATCTTCAATGATTGGAGTCAGGTATGCCATGATACGATCGGTTGCTCCTTTATTTGCTGCAATGAAATTCCGGTTGATTGTGTGTACTTCATCTGCCTGTTCATTGAACTGATCAAAACCTTCGTGCAATTCTCCGGCAGTATGCACAGCGATGGCTCCGTTATTCGCAAGCAGTGCGACCGCTTCATTGAACTTATGATAGTTCGGTCCGAAAATGACCGGCAACCCAAATACGGCGGCTTCCAGCACATTATGAATGCCTTTGCCGAAACCACCACCGGTATAAGCCATATTTCCATAGCTATAGATGGATGACAGCAAACCTATTGCATCCACAACCAGGATTCGTTTGGAAGTACAGTTTTCCACGGTGGCAGATGAATAAAGGATAGCTTCTTCCTTAAACCTATTGATTAATGCAGTAAGATGGAGTGGTTTTAATTCATGCGGTACGATCAGGAACTTCCATTGCGGCGGATTCATGCGGATCAGATCAGCCAGTAACTTTTCATCCTCCGGCCATGTGCTCCCGGCCACAAACAGATGTGAATTGCCTTTAAAGCTTTGGATGATGGGAAGCACTTGCGGATGCTGTGCAATCTCCCAAACCCGGTCAAAGCGTGTATCGCCCGCAATACCGGCATGTTCAATATCTATTGAATGCAGCAGTTGCAGTGATTGCTGATCCTGTATGAAAATATGCTGGAAGAGATGCAGCACCTTACGCCAGGGATTTCCATACCAGGTAAAAAAAAGCTGGTTTTTCCGGAAGATGGCGGAAATGAGCAATACCGGAATTCCCTGTTTGTGTAAAACCTGCAGGTGATGATACCAGAACTCATACTTTACAATGATAACTGCCGCAGGCTTCACCAGCGATACAAATTGCTGTGCATTACCCCCAGTATCCAGCGGCAGGTAAAACACATAATCAGCGCCGGCATAATTCTTCCGCAGTTCATATCCTGATGGTGAAAAAAAAGTCAGTAAGATTTTATGTTGCGGCCACCTTTTTTTACAGGCTTCCATCACCGGCCGTCCCTGTTCAAATTCACCTGCTGAGGCACAGTGAAACCAGATGCGTTGCTCATCTTCTTGCAAAGTGTTTTGTAAAAGTGCAAACTGATTTTTTCTGCCGTTGAGCCATTGCTTCGCCTTGCTGTTCCAGGGAGCGGCTATTACGATGCCTGCATAGTAGCATTGAATGGCGAGGTTATAGAGCAGGGTGAAGAATGGATGCATCAGGTTGACTTATATGACTGCTGGCGTTTTCCTTTCACCGTTAAGAGTAAGTCTGCTTTATGATATGCTAGGCATGTTGACTTTTCAGCGTCAGAAAGTATAGATACGTTCTTCGCCGCTGCCGTAAAACGGAAGTATCCAGCTCAGTTTAATACCCAGCATCACATCGAGCCGTTGCTGCTCATCTTTTTTCATCTGATCAAAATTCCAGTCGCGCCTGTTTTGGGTGAATCCTTCGGTCGCTTCCAGCCCCAACTGGAAATTGATCAGCCTTCGCTTGTCGAGATGCGTGAACCCGACATACTGCGAAAGCGCCAGCCCGTTCGTCAGCCTGTCATAGCCTTTGGCGTAGTCATCTTCCACATAGGGCAGCGTATGATTTGGCGAAGATAGCTTGATGCGGTGCTGCATGAAACCGGCACCTGCCATCAGGGTAATTCCGGAGTTAGGGTTGGATTTCCCGACAGGAATGATTTTACCAAACTTGCCCAGGAAGACCGTCCCTCTTTCAAACAGAAAGACTGTTTCATAGTATCCGTCAATACCCACTAATCCGCCTGATTGCGTGTAGAGATAATCCAGTATAGTGTCTTCTCTCACCGCGCCACCGAACAGGTAACTGCCCTCTGCGCCAAGCAGAAAATTATGGGAAAGCTTAAAGTAAAAACCGGCGCTCAAGCTGTTGGCAGGCCCGAAACGATCGGCCAAATCACCAAACGGTAACTGTATGGCATAGCTGAATGTGAGCAGCTTCGCATTCACCGTGGTATCATTGATATTACTTTTAAACTGAGCGTGCACGAATGCCGGAACAGCGAGCAGCAGCAGGAACAGGAAACAGATATTGCGAATGGGTTGCATCTGCCGGTAAAAGTAATTCAATTAATATTTTTCAGATGAATCGTTTGGCGGTTAAGCATTGACTTAATGCAGCCATCAGCGTTGGACTGATTATCATGCAATGGTGTGTCCGTATGCATTGCCAGAGATGGCCATCACTTGAAGCGAAGCTGATAAATTGTGACGTGGATGTTCGACTGCTGCATGTAAAGTACGCGCTGTCAACTTTCCCTTTCTTATTCACATCGGCTGCCTATATTTGCGCCTTCAATGGAGAAACTGCAGCTATGAGAAAGATTGAAATGGTGGATCTGAAGGCGCAGTATCAGCAGATTAAGCCTGCCATAGATGCTGCCATTCAGGATGTGGTGACGTCGGCTGCATTCATAAATGGTAAGCCCGTGCAGGAATTTTCAAAAGCGCTGGCCACTTATCTGGGAGTGAAGCATGTGATTCCCTGCGCCAATGGAACAGACGCTTTGCAGATTGCCATGATGGCGCTCGGCTTACAGCCCGGTGATGAAGTGATCTGCCCTTCTTTCACCTACTATGCAACGGTGGAGGTAGTAGCACTGCTGAAGCTGACACCGGTATTTGTGGATGTGAATCTCCGCACATTTACCATGGAAGCCGCTAACGTGGAGAAGGCGATTACACCTAAGACAAAAGCGATTGTTCCGGTTCATCTCTACGGTCAGTCTGTCAATATGGAGCCTTTGCTTGCATTGGCTGCGAAATATTCCATACCGGTTATTGAAGATAATGCCCAGGGTATCGGCAGCAGTTATACGTACGCCGATGGTACGCGAAAGAAAACAGGTTCGATGGGAATTATCGGATGCACTTCTTTTTTCCCATCCAAAAACCTCGGCGGATATGGCGACGGCGGTGCTATGTTTACCAATGATGATGCACTCGCAACTGTCCTGCGCATGATTGCCAATCACGGGCAGCAGACCAGGTATTACCATGATATGATTGGGGTGAATTCAAGGCTCGACACATTACAGGCTGCAGTATTGGGTGTGAAACTTCCGTTGCTCGATCAATACATCACGGCAAGAAGAAAGGCCGCCGCCTTTTATGACAATGCATTTGCCAATCATCCGCGCATAACCATTCCGCTTCAGGCAGCTTATTCCGATCATGTTTTTCATCAGTATACGCTGCAGGTGGAGGGCGATCGTGACGGGCTTGTGCAGTATTTGCAGGAAAAGGGGATTCCGTCCATGATCTATTATCCTGTGCCCTGCCACCTGCAGAAAGCATTTGAGGGAAAGGGAAGAGTAACAGGCGACATGCATAACACAATGCAGCTCGTACAGCGCGTGATTTCATTGCCGATGCATACGGAACTGGATGAGGAACAGCTGGGTTACATTACAGCAGCGGTGTTGCAATTTTTGAAATGATTAATAAATAACGGTTGGATAGTAAACTATAGTAACAGTAAGCAGTGCGTTGCAAAAAGGTTTTAGGCGTATAGAATGCCGGACAGCAATGAAGCAGTGGTGGCATGAAGACATCAGGCTCTTGCGTCAAAAAATCAGCAGACCACAAATTAATTTTCACATTACAGAATACTCAGGAAGATGAACATTGCAGTTATAGGAACAGGTTACGTTGGTTTGGTTACAGGAACATGTTTTGCCGAAATGGGCAACAACGTGATCTGTGTTGATATCAACCAGGAAAAAATTGATGCATTGCGCAATGGCAAGGTGCCCATTTTTGAGCCGGATTTGGATGTGCTTTTTGAAAGAACCGTAAAGCAGGGGCGGCTGCGTTTCACTACCGGTCTGAAAGAAGCAGTTGACCAGTCGAAGGTTTTGTTTCTTGCCCTTCCCACGCCGGAAGGTGAAGATGGCAGCGCTGACCTTTCTTATGTGCTGAACTGCGCACGCGATATCGGCAAGATCATTACAGAATATAAAGTGATCGTGGACAAGAGCACGGTGCCCGTCGGAACAGCGGAACGCGTGCGGGCGATGCTTGCTGAAAATGCGAAAGTTGATTTTGACGTGGTGTCGAACCCCGAGTTCCTGCGGGAAGGAATAGCGGTGGAAGATTTTATGAAACCCGACCGTGTAGTGATTGGCACTTCATCGGAACGTGCGAAGAAACTTATGGAACAGTTGTATGAACCCTTTGTGCGGCAGGGCAACCCGATTATTTTTATGGATGAACGGTCGGCTGAGATGACAAAATACGCCGCCAATTCATACCTCGCTACCCGCATATCGTTCATGAATGAGATTGCCAACTTATGCGAATTGCTGGGCGCCGATGTTGATATGGTGCGCAAAGGCGTGGGAAGTGATGCACGTATTGGCAAACGTTTTCTGTTTCCCGGCATCGGTTATGGTGGCAGCTGTTTTCCAAAAGATGTGAAAGCCATGGCAAAAACAGCGGAAGATGTTGGTTATGAAATGAAGATACTGAATGCAGTAATGGGTGTGAACGAAAAGCAGCGGGTAGGCATGGTGAAGAAAATGGAAGAGTATTACAAAGGAAAACTGGAGCATAAAAGGATTGCCATCTGGGGCATTGCCTTTAAGCCCAATACCGACGATATCCGCGAAGCACCTGCATTATACATCATCAATGAGTTGCTGAAGAAAGGTTGTTCGGTTGCCGTTTATGATCCTGAAGCACTCGGAAACCTGAAAAAGACATTCCGTGACAAGGTGGAATATTGTACCGATCTCTATGCGCCACTGAAGGATGCTGATGCGTTGATGGTGCTGACGGAATGGAGCCTGTTTCGTACACCGGATTTTGAAAAGATGGCCTCGCTGATGAAAGAGAAAGTGATTTTTGATGGCCGCAATCTTTACAACCTAGACCAGATTGAGGAATATGGCTTCTACTATAACAGTATCGGCCGGCAAACGGTGACCGGCAAAAAAAGCAGGAACAGTCAGTAATCACCTGCTGAAAACAGATATCATTATTGTAGCTGTAACAACAGCTGATCAGCTTCTGAAGTGTCCCAGCCGTTTTTCAACGCAAGTTCCTTGCCTTGCTGTGCCATGCGTGTTGCTTCCGGTTTATTGCCGGTTTTCTGGAAAAGCCTGGCAGCAAGCACAAAGGCCGCATAGTTCTGGTTCAACTCGGTTGAATGTTGCACCCATAAGGCAGCCTGGGAGAGCGCCCCTGTTTCCGTAATGTTTTTATAAAACACATCAGCCATGTCGTGCAACTGGTGATAGTCGTTCCAGGCAAATTTTTCCGCACCGGCCAGGCAGGTACGTTTATAGCCATTCCAGTTGAAGGTGTGCTCATAAATTTCTTTGTCCATCAGGAACAGCAGCGAATCAGCTTTATAGTTCTGAATCGCAACCACTGAAGGTCGCATCCGGAAATACGCAGCAGTGTCTTTTGCTTCCACCATGGGCGATAATGTTTCTGTTACCATATTGCTGATCTTGCGCTGCACCCTTCCCGGCGAAGCAATGGCCGAAAATTCCTGCTGGTGTTTCAATACAAACTGAAATTGATGAGAGTTGATATCCGTAACACCGTTGGCAATAATTTTCCAGTTGAGTTCATTCAGTAAATCAGCATCTTGCTTGGTGGCGAAATATGTGGTGGCTACTGCAGTGAAATCCATGGCGCCGCGCCGCAAAGCCATCAGGTAGGTGTAACACTTCTCGGCGTTGGAAGGGTCAGCTTCAAAGATCTGTTGCAGGTATGGCAGCTGCTTCTCCGGCGTTAAGGCATTCTTGCCCTGCTCAATTAATTCGGCAGGCTTAAATTCTCCCATCAACCGGTAAAGCGTGGTCCCGTTTTTATCTAGAAAAATAAAGGTCGGGTACATCTTTACCGAAAACCTGTTGTGCAAGTTAATGCCTTCACCGGCTTCCATATCTGCTTTAATGCAAATGAAATGCGCCGTGTAGAATGCAGCAACTGCGCTGTCGGTCAGCACTTCTTCCTTCATTTTTTTACAATGACCGCACCAGGAAGTATAGCACATGAGGAAGACCGGCTTCGACTCATCGGCTGATTTTTCCAATGCTGCTGCATAACTCAGTTCACGGAAGAGTGGCTGGGATTGAGCCGTCGCAATTCCGGCAAGCAGCAAAAGGATAGAAAACAGGCCAGGTTTCATCAGTAAATTACGGGAGACGAAAATAAAAAATGTCCGGCATATGAAATGAACTGTGGCACAGTACACCATTGATAAATTGTCTTGGACAGACCAAGTCTTACTGAAGCTGTGTGGCAGGGAAGATCGCGCCAGTTGGGAATTCGCGTGATGAATAGATTTGCAAAAGCTCATGCAGGTAAACTTCAACTAATCTGTAACTTAATCATATTAAATACGTATTATATGCAAATGTTTCTTCCACATTCCGTCTTTCATTTTTCATCAGGTCAACCCAACCTGCTCACTGTTTCTTTCATATCACCTGAGAGAAACAGTTGCTATAAACGATGTTGCCTGCATCTGTATCTTTCTGCCTGCGTTCGGTGTTTTCACCGACCACAGATTTAGATAATGCTGGTTGATGAATAACGCCATTCTCAATTTTCCCCAATCCGGCTTCGAGTTTAATTGTTTTACGTTTCAATTTCAGCTTACCCCAAACCCTATCTGTTTTCAATTCTGTAGGGCAACTCGTCTATGAATCGCCAGTAATAGGAGAAGCAGAACAAATTGATGTAAGAGATTATCCGAATGGTATTTACTTAATAAAATTTGAGTTGAATCAACGGATATTTTCTCAAGCGATCATAATTGATCATTAAAATTTTCATCATTTAATTAAATCAAAATGAAAAATCAATTTGGTATTAAAATTTTAGCTTTTTGCTTGTTTGCAATGTGCACAAGCAGAGCTCAATCTCAATGGAATTTTACAGGGGGTAATAATGTAACGCTAACAAGCCAATACTTAGGGACAATTGGTTCGTAAACATCTGCTCTACAACTCAAAACAATAGAAACCGGAGGTAGTGCATTGCCTATCAATTTCTATACAAACAATACTCAGTATATGACGTTGTCTACGGGAGGTTGGTTGGGAATTGGTGTTACTTCTCCTTCTTCTGCTCTTCATGTAGACGGAAGCACAACTGGCACGAGCGAAGTCTTCCGCACGACGGTAGGTTCAACTTCTATCGGATATTGGAAAATGTTTCGAGGCACCACTGAAGTGGGTCGTATCTGGAATAACAATGATAACGACCTTGGCTTGTATGCGTCTGCCAGCAGTGGTGACATAATCTTTCAAACCAATAGTAGTGGCAGTCCATTGGGGCGCATGATCATTTAGTCCGGAGGGAATGTAGGAATTGGGGTGCCAGGTCCAAACAAACAGTTGGAGGTAAAAGATGCAAGCAGTGCACAGTTGCGTCTTACACAGGGAACGAGCTATTATACTGACTTTACAACGGATGGCAGTGGGAATTTAACGATTGTTCCCATTGCCAATGTCGGCATCGGATCAACCGCATCCAGCCCTACCGCCACCTTGCATGTTTTTGGAAATGAAAAAATAAATACGGTCAATTCCAATACCGCTAACTTTAACTACCTTGTTTATAATTCGAGCACGAAGGAGATTGAATCAAACAATTCCCTGGGAACGCCTTCGGCAACGGTTTGCTCGGGAACAAGTAATCTCCTTACGAAGTACACCGGTTCAACAAGCATTTGCAACAGCCAGGTTTATGATGATGGAACGCATATCGGCGTTGCAACCACCTCGCCCAATACCGATTACCGGATGGATATTCAAACAACTACAGGAAATGCATTGAATTATGGATTGAATGTAGCCGCCAAATATACCGGCGTAAACGTTGCTTTGACAGGCAGCACTTCAAATTTGAATACTCCTTATCCTACCGGTGTAACCATTTCTAATCCAGTTACAAATACAGGATCACAAAGCGCCAACTACGGGGTTAATGCACTGGTGCAAGGTTCTACCAATGAGAATATTGGAGTTTATGGGGAAAGCGTGGGGGAACAACGGCGTATGGAGGATATTTTTTAGGCCGTGATGCGAGTACGGCGAGTACCGGCGTGATAGGCATCGCGAACGGAACTGCGACTACCAATTACGGAGTGTATGGTCAGGCAACCGGCGGAACTACAAACTGGGCCGTGTATGCAAATGGTAATGCAGGTGGAACCACCAATTGGAATCCTTCTGATGCAATTTTGAAAACTGGCGTGCAACCTTTGGCAGATGGTCTTTCAATGATTAACCTGCTGCAACCAAAGAACTATTACTTTGATACTGTACAGTTCCATTTCATGAACCTTCCCGGCACCCTGCAATATGGTTTGATTGCCGAAGATGTTCATCAAACAAACCCAAGTCTGGTAAAGAACTTTACAATTCCTGCACAGTACGATGCTGATGGTAATCAGACTCACGAAGCATTTGATGTTTCCTATATGAACTATATCGGAGTTATTCCAATATTGATTTCAGCCCTTCAGCAGGAAGATCAAAAAGTAAATGAACTGCAGGCACAACTCGATGGTTGCTGCGGCTTAGGTATCCGCAACACTTTCAATGATGGAGTTGAAAATGTAAATTAAGCAAATCGTTGAGCTTACATCAAATCATCAAACCTATCTTGGTCAAATTATTCCTAACCCACATAAAGATCAATGCACCATTCCATACTATATTGATGCATCAGTTCAGCAAGCTCTTATCATTTTCAATAATGAAACCGGCAGGGAAATCAACCGTGTTGAAATTATTGGTCGTGGTAACGGTCAACTTACTGTACTAACATCTCAATTGGAAAATGGTGTTTATACTTTTTCATTAGTCGTAGATGGCAATGTTATTAATACTAAGAAGATGATCAAACAGGATTAGACAAGAACTTGTTGCTGTTCTTTGATACTGCATTGCTGTATCAGGGAATGTAAACAGAGCGGTGACACGGTACTCCATTAATTATTTGTCGCGCACCTCAACACCTTTTGCCAGCCTTATTCCGTAACTCATTTTTGTTACCTTCGCCGCCATAATTTTTTAAAGCAATCATGAATCGAGATAAACGCATCCTCATTACCGGCGCGGCCGGATTTATTGGCTCTCACCTGTGCGACAGGTTTGTGAATGAAGGTTTCCAGGTGATTGGCATGGACAACCTGATTACCGGCGACATGAAGAATATCGAACACCTGCTGCCGCTTTCCAATTTCCAGTTTTATCATCATGATGTTTCGAAGTTCATACACGTGCCTGATGAATTGCATTACATCCTTCACTTTGCTTCGCCGGCCAGCCCTGTGGATTATGTGAAGTGGCCCATACAAACCATGAAGGTGGGTTCTTTAGGCACGCACAATTGCCTTGGACTTGCCCGGGCAAAAAAGGCGCGTATTCTTGTCGCGTCCACAAGTGAAGTGTATGGTGATCCATTGGTTCATCCGCAGACAGAAGAATACTGGGGCAATGTAAATCCGGTTGGCCCGCGCAGCATGTATGACGAAGCCAAACGATTCCAGGAAGCGATTACTATGGCCTATCACAATGCGCATAAGCTGGAAACACGTATTGTGAGAATTTTTAACACATATGGCCCGAGGATGCGGCTCAATGACGGAAGGGTACTTCCTAACTTCTTCTACCAGGCCATTACCGGATCGGATATTACGGTGTACGGCGACGGATCACAGACAAGGTCATTTTGTTATGTGAGTGATTTAGTAGACGGCATCTATCGCCTGTTGTTCAGCGATTATGCCCTGCCGGTGAATGTGGGTAATCCTGATGAAATCACGATCAGTCAGTTTGCGGAAGAAATCATCGCCCTTACGAAAACAAATCAAAAGGTGGTGTATAAACCGCTTCCCGTAGATGATCCTAAACAACGCCAACCGGAGATTACAAAAGCGCGTACCATTTTAGGCTGGGAACCAAAAGTGCAGCGCAGCGAAGGTTTGAAAATCACCTATGAATATTTCAGGAAAGCACTCGGTAATTGATTCAAACCCTGAGTTCAACTGAATTTAATCCGTGCAAAAAGCAAAAGGCGCCACGCAGCGCCTTTTGTCTTTGCAGCTATTCCTGTCACTTCAGCGCTAACTTCTTCAGGTATACCTTATCATTTGTAATCACCTGCATAAACAGGATGCCTTTCTGATATCCTGACAGATCAAGTGTGGTGGAATTATTCAGTTCGTATGAATCTATCATCGTTCCCGCATAATTATATAATGTAACGATGCCTGCCTGATTGTTTTCCAGTTGAATGGTAACAAGCCCTGTTGAAGGATTAGGGAATACCGACACTTTATCCTCATTGGTTTGCTGCAAACCTGTAGCCATTCCGATATTCAGTGTTTCTGTTGCCGCATTGTCACAGCAATAATTATGGACACTGAGGGATACATTATAAAAACCCGGTTCAGCGTAAGTGTGGGAAGGATTGGCTTCCGTGGATGTTATGCCATCACCAAAATCCCAGGTGTAACTCGTGCCGTAACGTGATTCGTTATGAAACTGAACGAGGTTATCATTCTGTGAAAAACTATAGCCTGCAACAGGTTTCAGTTGTCCATCGCCACAAAGGCTCTCTACGCCGATGAAAATTCCTGAATCCAGTATGCCGTCACCGGCATCAGCAATGGCCAGTTTCACATGATAGGTAGATTCAGGTACAACCGTAATCTGCGCGGTGAGCGGCACCGTGAATCCGTCATATTGAATGGTCGTCTCATTGATATCGCCCGGGCAGGAGGAAGGTGCTGGGCAATCAAAAAGACTGTTGCAGACATAATAAGCCTGGTTGGAACTGATGCAGTTAATGGAGCTGACCGTTACCGGATTGTTGTTTCCCGGAACGAGTGCAATATTCTGTTCACCTGTTATGCCCGGGCCACTGATATAAAAGGCAAACACATCGTTGAAGGCAGTGTTCACCCATTCTGAATATTCTTCCGAACCGAATGAATACTTGAAATAGAGCGTATCGAGCGATGGCACGATATCCATCTCAATAACGCAGGCATCATACGTCGTAAAGGCGGCAATCAAATCGAGCGCAGGATCGCCGGGAAGATTGTTTGCCACACTGATGGAACCTGTGTTATTCGGACCAATGGCATTAAACACACTGCCGCTCGTCATCATGATGCCGGCATTGATGCCCAGGTTAGTGCCGGAGCCGTCGAAAAATCCCACTGCCGCAGGATCACCATTGTAAGTGATATTGCTGATGGTTACACAGGTATTATCGAAAAAATCATGCAGCATGGTGGAAACCGAGATCGCTGTATCCACCACCAGTTGTCCTTTAGACTGTTGCGGCAGCATGATGCAGAGTAATGCGGCGCTTAGGAATGTAGTGTAAATTTTTTTCATCTGTAGAAAGTTTTATGGGTGTTTAAAGATAGTCATATATTTCCACCTGATGCTGCCGCCCGTTAAAATCTGTTTGAAATCTGTTAAGTTTGCGCCGCTTGCAGGGGGAATTGCAGTATTTGTTTTTTGCCTTTATACGATACTGCAGAAAACGCCGTATCATCGTCAGATGCCAGTGAATGAACATATATATTTTGCCCACGAAACCGCGGTGATTGATGAGGGTTGTTCTATTGGAGCAGGCACGCATATCTGGCATTTCAGCCATATCATGTCAGGCTGTGTGATCGGTGAAAACTGTAATCTCGGGCAGAACGTAGTGGTCAGTCCCGGTGTAGTGTTGGGAAGCAATGTAAAGATTCAGAATAATGTATCCATCTATTCAGGCGTCGTTTGTGAAGATGATGTTTTCCTGGGCCCGTCGATGGTATTTACCAATGTGATTAACCCAAGAAGCGCCATTTCCAGGAAAAACCAGTTTGGCAAAACACTCGTCAAAAAAGGTGCAACTATTGGTGCCAATGCAACTGTGATTTGCGGGCATACGATTGGAGAATTTGCATTTATCGGCGCGGGCACTGTCGTGACAAAGGATGTGAAACCGTATGCTTTAATCGTTGGTAACCCGGGCAGACAGACAGGATGGATGAGTGAATTTGGTCATCGCCTGCGTTTTGATGAAAACAACAGGGCGGTCTGTCCTGAAAGCGGCGCCATTTACGTACTGCTTGACGAGGCAGTTGAAAAACTCAAACCATAACCGGAGGGTGTCCGTAGCAAAATAGATTGAATCATGGTTGAAGATCTCCTAGAGAAAAAAGCAAAACTCGCAGTTATCGGTCTTGGTTATGTGGGATTGCCGGTAGCGCTGGCTTTTGCAAGGCATATCAGCGTCATCGGATTTGATATCAACGCAAAGCGGATTGCATTGCTGAATAACAAAATTGATCCGAGCAGCGAACTGAATCCGGAAGCTTTTGAGCATTGCGATATCATCTTTACCGATAGCACAGAAGTGTTGAAGGAAGCCCGCTTTTTCATTGTAGCGGTGCCCACACCCGTTGATGTTCACAATGTTCCCGACCTGCAGTTATTGTTACTGGCCGCGGCAACAATTGGCAAAGTTTTGAAGAGGGGCGATTACGTGGTATTTGAATCAACTACCTATCCCGGCTGTACGGAAGAAGATTGCCTGCCGGTTATTGAAAAATGGTCGGGCCTGAAGGTGAAGACCGGTTTTAAAATTGGTTATTCACCGGAACGGATTAATCCGGGTGATAAGGAACATACACTGGAGAAAATTACAAAAGTGGTTGCCGGTTGCGATGAAGAGTCGCTGGATGTGATTTCTAAAGTGTATAGCATTGCCGTGAAGGCCGGCATACACAAAGCACCAAGCATTAAAGTAGCAGAGGCTGCCAAGATTATTGAAAACACGCAGCGCGATGTGAATATCGCATTGATGAATGAGCTGTCACTCATTTTTCATTTATTGGGAATTAATACCTACGATGTGATTGAAGCGGCTGCCACCAAATGGAACTTCCTGAAATTTTATCCAGGGCTTGTCGGAGGTCATTGCATCAGTGTAGATCCGTATTATCTCACCTATAAAGCCAATGCATTGGGATATGAGCCGGAAGTGATTACCAGCGGAAGGCGTATCAACGACGACATGGGCCCTTATATCGCGCGCAAAACCGTGCAGTTGCTCACGAAACTCGGCAAAGATCCGGGCAAAGCAAAGGTGTTGGTGATGGGCGCTACTTTCAAAGAAAATATCACAGACCTGCGCAATTCAAAAGTGGTTGACCTGATCAAAGAACTGAAAGCTTTCTCCCTCAAAGTGGAAGTGATGGATCCGCACGCATCAGGTGATGAAGTACTGCAGCAATATGGTTTCAGGCTTGTTCCATCACCGGCAGCCGATTATGATGCCGTAATCATGGCAGTGAATCACCGTGAATTTCATAACCTTTCGGAAGATTATTTTCTTTCCATCACCAAACCGAAAGCATTATTTGTGGATGTGAAGGGAAATTTCAGGAATAAGATTACCAGGATGATGTATTGGTCGTTGTAAAATCAGTTGACATAAAAAGAGCGGATGTCAGAAACTCAGTTAAAAGTATTGATTACGGGCGGAGCAGGATTTATCGGCTCGCATGTAGTGCGCAGGTTCATTCACCGATATCCGCATTACCTCATTTACAATCTTGACAAATTAACCTATGCCGGTAACCTGGAAAACCTGCGTGATGTGCAGCAGGCAGCCAATTACCGGTTTATCAAAGGCGATATTGTGGATGCGGCATTCATTGAGCAGTTGTTCCGGCAGCATAAGTTTGATGCTGTTATTCACCTTGCCGCGGAGAGCCACGTTGATCGTTCTATTGTTGCTCCCACGGATTTTATTTTTACCAATATCGTAGGCACTGTCAATCTGCTGAATGCAGCAAGGCAGTCATGGCAGCAGGAAAAAGCGGATAGTGCACTTTCCCGCCGGCATCTTTTTTACCAGGTGTCAACCGATGAAGTATATGGCTCGCTTGACCATGGCGGTTACTTTACCGAGACCACACCATATGATCCGCGGTCACCTTACTCAGCCTCCAAGGCAAGCGCTGATCATCTCGTGCGCGCCTATGGACATACCTATCGGCTGCCTGTGGTGATTACCAATTGTTCCAACAACTATGGTGCGTATCAGTTTCCTGAAAAATTAATACCCCTTGCCATCAATAACATAAAAAACAACAAGGCTGTACCCATCTATGGCAAAGGAGAAAACGTGCGCGACTGGTTGTGGGTGGAAGATCATGCCGCTGCCATTGATCTGGTTTTTCACAAAGGGAAACCCGGCACTACGTATAACATCGGTGGCTTCAACGAGCGGAAAAATATTGACCTGATCCAGCAACTTTGCACAATTATGGATGAGAAACTTGGCCGTGCCAAAGGATCTGCGGAAAAGTTGCTCACGTATGTAAAGGACCGTGCAGGTCATGATCTGCGTTATGCCATCGATTCATCAAAGATTACTGCGGAACTTGGATGGAAACCTTCTCTTACCTTTGAAGAAGGCCTTTCAAAAACGGTAGACTGGTACCTTGCCAATGCAGAATGGCTTGAACATGTTACATCCGGTGATTATCAGCACTACTATGTTGAACAATATGAAAAAAGATAAGTTGCACATGCGCCGGTATGCAGTTGATTTTGACTTGCCACAAAGCAAGGCGCTGCAAATAAGTTGTTTCACTTATCCGTCTTATTTTTTTTCTCACTGGCAGTCCTAAATATTTTCATTCTTGTACGAATCTGCATTTCATCCCGGTTGCCTGTCCGAAAAAAAATTCCTGGTAACAGGCGGTGCGGGATTTATCGGTTCACATCTCGTTGAGTATTTATTGAAGCATGGTGCGGGAAAGGTGCGGGTGATGGATAACCTGATGACGGGCTCAAAGGATAACATAGCGTTATTCCGGCATCATCCCGCCTATGAATGGCTGGAAGGCGACATACGCGAAAGCGAAGATTGCCGGCAAGCCTGTAGCGGGATTGACTTTGTATTGCATCAGGCTGCGCTTGGTTCGGTGCAGCGATCCATACTTGATCCGGTTACCACAGACAGCATTAACACTGGTGGATTTCTGAACATCCTCTGGGCGGCTAAAGAGCAACAGGTAAAGCGTGTGGTTTACGCTTCGTCTTCTTCGGTTTATGGCGATCACCCGGTATTGCCAAAAGTGGAAGCACAAACGGGCCGTCCATTATCACCTTATGCTGTATCAAAGTGTTCAAATGAGCTCTACGCAGGCGTGTTTGCAAGAAATTATGGCATGGAAATAATCGGCCTCCGTTATTTTAATGTTTTTGGCCCGCGGCAAAACCCTGATGGACCTTATGCTGCTGTAGTGCCTGCCTTCATCCGTGATATACAAAGTGGTGTTGCGCCCCTCATCTATGGTGATGGTTTGAACAGTCGCGATTTTACCTTTGTTGAAAATGCGGTACAGGCTAACATCAGGGCACTGTTTGTTGAAGATGCCCTTGCATTGAACGAGGTCTACAATGTCGCAGTTGGCGAACAATATTCGATCCGTCAACTGTTTGATTTCATCTGCCACTTTTTAAATTGCAGGATGCTTCCCCGTTTTGAAACTGCACGACAAGGTGATATTCAGCATTCTCTTGCCGATATCTCAAAGGCCGCCAGGTTGCTGAAATACCGGCCGGCTGTCAGACTGGAAGATGGTCTGCGAATCTTATTGAACCGGTGATATTCGATCGATGCCGGGCATTACCGCAAAAAGTTAGTTTAATTATATATAGTTATCAAAGAAATAATACTGGCTGTTCCGCTTCAAAAACAGGATACTTTAAAGTTTGTTTTTACAGATAAGAGTTGCCTGAAATATAATGCTGGCGGGCATTTCAGATTGAAAAAATGAGTACATTGGTCGCGTAAATTGAAAACTAATTCTATTTTTGCATCTCGCAGATTAAAAATCCTTCCATGAACGTGTTGCTACGGCTATCACTACTGTTTGTTGTACTTGGTCAATTATCAATATCGCAATCAGCCTTTGCGCAAGATGAACCACCCAAAAATGCTCCTTCCAGCAGCGGCACCATTCAAGCAGCCATCACTGAAAATGCAGCTTCCCTTCAACTATTGGGCATCAATCCCATCCAGGTAAAAAACACGAAGAAAGCCGCTACAACAACTACTCCCGCAACCGGCACACCGGCAACATCAACAGACGTTGCACCGGCATCTTCCGAAGCTGCGCCCAAGAATACCACAAACCCAATCACCACCACTGGTGCAGCACCGGCAGTTACACCGACTGCGGCTACCGATTCTCCACGTGCTTATCGTGATACCACCCTGCTCCCTGCATCAGAACTTTATGGTTATAGTTTTTTCCGCAACAAAACCATCAATATGTTCGACCGTGCACTGGATGCACAGGCAGGAGGCAACTACATCATTGGAGTGGGTGATCAGATTGGCATTAATGTCTGGGGTTATTCCAGTTTCAGCGGAAGCTATACCGTAGATCAGACAGGATCTGTATTCCCGGAAGGTGTAGGCAAAATATATGTGAAAGGCTTAACACTTGATAAGGCAAAGGCGCTGATCCGCAGCCGTTTTGCTACTTATCTGGATATGCCTAATTCGCAGATTGAGGTGACGATTATTTACTCAAGGGTGATTGGTGTCAATATCGTGGGTGAAGTTTTTAATCCGGGAACCTATTCTATTCCCGCACTGAATACGGCATTCAATGCATTGCTCGCTGCCAACGGCCCAACTGATCTTGGATCATTGCGTAAAATCTATATCAAACGGCAGGGACAGACGGTGAAAACGCTGGATGTGTATGCTTACCTGCTGAATCCCGGAACCGGCGATGATTATTTCCTCCAAAACAATGACTACATTTTTGTTCCGCCCATAGGCAAAACAGTTTCTATTACCGGTGAAGTGAAGCGCCCGATGAAGTATGAGTTGATCGACGGTGAAGACCTTATGACACTCATTAATTATGCCGGCGGAATGACACCGAAAGCGTATACAAAGTCGGTGCAGGTAAAACGCTACGTTGGTAACCGGCTGAATCTGCTGGATGTCAATGTCGACAGTCTTGCCCGCATCAAAGGCAAATATGAATTATTCAGTGGCGATGAAGTTTTTATCAGCACCGTTCCCGGGCAGCTATACCAGTTTGTAAAAATCAGCGGTGCTGTAATGCAGCCGGGTGAATTCAACTATATGGAAGGACTTCGTATCAGCGATGTGCTGGCCAAAGCACATGGCCTTCGTGGTGATGCACTGGCCGATCGCGCTTACGTAATTCGCAAGAATGATGATCTCACCTCATCATATATTCCTTTTAATCCGTCTAATGTGATTAAGGATACAAGATCAGTCGACAACCTGTTGCTGAAAAACCTCGATGAAATTTACCTGTATGATAAAACCACGTTCATTGATTCTGTGACAGTGAGCATCAACGGTGCAATCAGGCTGCCGGGTAAATATACTTATGCGAAAGGCATGACATTGTACGATCTGCTTTATACAGCCGGTGGTATCAAACGGGAAGCTGCCAATACCAAAATTGAAGTGTCAAGATATAAGGGTGATAACGGTAAGTCGGCGCCACAGGAAAGAGTGGTGGCTTCTTTCCCCATCGACTCTTCACTGATGATTGGCAGCGATGCGCAATCGTTTCAGCTGGAACCTTATGACATTGTTTTTGTTAGGTCGTTGCTTTCAGGTGTGTCACCTGGCATGGTCAATATCTCCGGTGAAGTGACCTATCCGGGCGATTACCTGATGAATGACAAGGAAGAAAAACTGGTAGATGTTATTAACCGCGCCGGTGGATTATCACAATGGGCTAATGCCAATCAGGCAACACTCGTTCGTGCGGAAGGCGACCGCGGCATCATTTTCATGGAGCTGGAAAAGGCGATGAAAGATCCGGGCAGTGAATACAACTTCATCCTGCGCCCGGGCGACAAGATCAATATTCCAACCACGAACGACCTCGTGAGTATTTCCGGAATGATTAATTATCCATACGCTGATTCCATGGGATTCTTAAATGCTCCTTATCATGAAGGACATCGCGCAAAATTCTATATCAAGCGTTACGGATTGGGTTTTGCCGATGGCGCCAAACGGGTACGCACCTATGTAATACAGCCTGGTGGAACGGTGGAAGATCCGCGTCGCTGGACGTTTATCCGGAAATATCCCAAAGTGGAAAAGGGTGCCTATATCGTTGTTCCTTATATCCCAAGTGTTGATCCTTTGGCGGCTCCGCAGGCGCCTGCAGAACCATTTGATGTAAATCAGTTTATCGAAAGTGCCATGGTTAAAATAACCGGGTTGCTTACCTTATACATCTTAGTAACAAGAATTAATTTCTAACGGAAAAAATCTTCTTGCCTTCATGGCCCAGGATAATTACAAGATACAACCCGCTTACCAGGACGATGAAGAAATTCATTTGGGTCCGCTATGGACCGGTATTAAGCAATCATTCTATTACCTGCTGCGCAAGTGGTACCTGCTATTGATCTGGTTGCTTGTTTTTGGCGGGCTGGGCCTGTTGTATGCATGGTGGTACGGCACTAAATATATTGCAACCACCAGTTTTGCCACACAGGGGCAGAGCGCATCAAGCGGATTATTGAGTTCATCACTTTCTCTTGCCAATGCACTCGGTTTATCGGGAACTACGGGAAAAGGTGGTGGTGGTTTCGACAATAAATTCTTCGCCAGCCTCATTCAGTCACGCAGGGTGGTTAAAGAGTCGCTGATGCAGGAAGGCCTTATGGATGGCAAGAAAGACCTCATGGCCAATCATTATATTGAATTGTATAAATGGCGCACCGGGAGCCTTCTGAAAAAGGGATGGAATGAAAGCCCGGTGTTAAAGGATTTCAAATTTGTGCCAAAGCCACTTGAACAGCTGAACCGCCTGGAAGACAGTGTGCTCACCGTGATTTATCAAAGTATTATTGATAATAATCTCACGATGGAATATGATGAGTCGAGCCCTTTTAATACGGCCACTTTCACCACCAGGGATTACGATTTTTCAATGCATATGATGAAGCTGATGGTAGATAAGTCTGCCAAATACTTTATCGAGGATGTATATGAACTGAACCGGAAAAACCTTGGTATCGCCGACAGCCGTGTTGATTCATTGGGCCGCGCACTCAAATCGCTCGATTACCGTGTTGCCAATATGCAGGATATGACGAATAACCTGATCCGTCAAAAAGGAAGGGTTGGTGTAACGTCAGCTACCCGCGACCGCGATTTGCTGAATGAACAATATGCCGCCGCTGTGAATAATGTGGAGCTGGCGAAAGTAACCATTCTCACTACCGCACCCATCCTGCAGGTGATTGATGATCCTGTATTCTCTACCAACGTCTCTTTTGTATCTAAAATTGCGGCATTCATCGTTGGCGGTATCATTGGCATATTCCTGGGAAGTATCTTTACCATCGTGGCACGTACGGTGGCTGAATCCAACCGGAAATTCAGGGAAAGACAGGAATTGTTAGGGCAAAATAACGGTGATACAGCTGCTGCCTGATCCTATCCGTCGTGTGGAATTTCTTAATAGGGAAAAACAATAACCCGTCGCAGCCTGCTCCGCCTCTCCGTACTGATCTGCATTCACATTTAATTCCCGCCATTGATGACGGAGCACAATCGGATGAAGAAGCATTGCAGTTGCTGAATGGCTTGCTCGACCTGGGATACCATAAATGCATCATTACGCCGCATTGTTATCCCGGCCTTTACAATAACACACCCGCTACCATTCTTAGCGGACTGGCCAGGCTTAGGGATATCTGTGAAAGAAACTCCATCCCGATTTTGCTGGAAGCAGCTGCCGAATATTTTTTCGACCATAATTTTTTTGAGCTGGCGCAAAAGAAGCAATTACTCACTTTCGGCAACAACTATGTGCTGTTTGAGCTGCCCGTAAACAGCAGACCATCCATGATGGAGGAAGTGATATTTAACCTGAACCTGAATGACTATAAACCTGTGCTGGCACATCCGGAACGGTATCCCTATTTTCATGAAAGCAGTATGCGCGAATACGGGAAGCTGAAAGATTACGGCGTTTATTTTCAGCTTAACCTCATGTCACTCACCGGTTACTACAACAATAGCATTCGTGATGCTGCCAGAGCGCTGATCAGGCATGAAATGGTTGAGTTTGCGGGTACAGACCTTCACAAGCAAAAACATTTGCAGGTATTACAAAACGTGCAGCGCGACAGCCATTTTATCCGGTTACTTTCATCCGTTAAGTTGCTGAACAGCACACTTTAAATCATCTCTTCAACACCTGACGCAGGAAATCGGTGCTGTTTAACTTAGAGGAATCGTGCAGCGGTTGGTCGCTTCATTTCGCTGCAACATTTTCTTTCTTACATTTGCCGCGCAAAAAATACAGCCGAACAACCAATGACAAACATTGATATCAATAAAATCATCGACATCGCGCATAAGGCCGGAGAAGAGATCATGGTGATCTATGCGCAGGATTTTTCAGTGGAATTAAAGGGCGATAATTCGCCGCTCACCATGGCCGATCAAAGGGCGAATGGTATTATCGTGACAGCTTTAAAGAATCTGTATCCGGACATACCCATTATTTCTGAGGAAACGAAAGTGATGGCGTATGCGGATCGGAAAAACTGGAAGGAATACTGGCTGGTTGATCCGCTCGACGGAACCAAGGAGTTTATTAAAAAGAACGGAGAGTTTACCGTGAACATCGCACTGATGAGTGACAGCGAACCGGTGGCAGGAGTGGTATTCGCACCGGCCCAAAAACGTATGTGGTACGGCGTAAAGGGAGAAGGCAGTTTCATGATAAATGAAGACGGGACACGCATGCCATTGCGCAAAGGAGCCAATTGGCGTGACCTGCAAAAAGTGAATGTGGTAGGCAGTCGTTCACATATGAGCGAAGAAACCCTGCAGTTTGTAGAGGAGTTGAAAAAGCAGGGCAAAGAGGTTGAATTTGTGTCTTCCGGCAGTTCACTTAAATTCTGCCTGGTAGCGGAAGGTAAAGCAGATGTCTATCCGAGATTTGGTCCTACAATGGAATGGGATACCGCCGCAGGACATGCCGTGGTGGCAATAGCAGGAGGGAAGGTGCTCAACTGGGAAACCAAGCAACCGTTGCAATACAACAAGGAGAATCTGCTGAATCCTTTTTTCATCGTGGAGTTCTGAGCGAAACTTCATTTGTTGCCAATACAAGCCGGTGCCTGATCAATGATGGTAAGCAATAACCATCATCTTATACAGGAAGCAGCCTCTTCGTTCTGCCTGTACCTGCCCTGCCCGGCGCCTTTTCCCATCACAAGATAATTTTTACATTTGCGCGGCTTTTTTCTGCCGCAACTCATAACAAGCAGCTTCACAGCACCGGGGAAATCATGGTTTTTAACTCTTTCAGTTTCTTATTGTTTTTCCCGCTTGTCACCATCATTTATTTTTTGCTTCCGCATAAATACAGGTGGTTCCACCTGCTGATGAGCAGTTGTGTGTTCTACATGTTTTTTATACCGGTGTATATTCTCATACTCCTCTTCACCATTGTTATCGATTACTATGCGGGAATCTGGATAGATCAGGCAACAGGAAAGCGACGAAAGGCTTACCTGCTGATGAGCATCGCTGCCAATGTAGGTGTATTGGCTGTTTTCAAGTATTACAATTTTTTTCTGGGCAATCTTAACTGGCTTACCGATTTGTTCGGGATTAAGCTCGATATTCCTTACCTGAATATTATACTGCCCATAGGCCTTTCTTTTCACACGTTTCAGGCCATGAGCTATACCATTGAAGTTTACCGTGGCAATTTCAAACCGGTACGCGACTTCGGTATTTACTCGCTATATGTCATGTTCTATCCACAGCTCGTGGCAGGCCCTATCGAACGGCCGCAGAATCTCATTCACCAGTTTTATGAAAAGCATGAATTTGATTATGATCGTGTCGTATCAGGATTAAAGCTGATGCTCTGGGGCCTGTTTAAGAAAGTGGTGGTGGCCGACAGGCTGGGATCGTATGTGGCCAACGTGTTTAATTTTCCGCATCAGCATGATGGCGAACCGCTTACTTTCTGGGTGGCGGCCTGGTTTTTTGCCATTCAGCTATATTGCGATTTCGGCGGTTACAGCGATATAGCCATCGGCTCTGCACGGGTTATGGGCTTTACGCTGATGACGAATTTCCGCCGGCCATACCTCGGGCAGTCTGTCGGCGAAGTATGGCAGCGATGGCACATATCACTTACCACCTGGTTTGGCGATTATGTTTTTAAGCCATTGGGCGGCTACAGGAAAGGAAAATGGAGAGGCATCTTTAATCTTGGCGTCCTGATGTTCCTCGCCGGCTTGTGGCATGGCGCCAACTGGACATATGTACTTTGCTTCCTGGTATTTTTTGTATTCCTGGCATCACGGCTTGTTATCAAGAAGCAGATAACGGCATTCGACAACCTCGTATATGGCATTCACCCGATGTTTGGCCGTATCGTAGGTACCATCATGGCATTTCATTGTGGTATCTTCTCCTACATTTTTTTCCGTTCGCCTACCGTTTCCGATGCATTGTATTATTACGGGCAGATGTTTAGTTTCCGGGGCACAAAATTTTATGATGGTGATGCTTCCACCATGTGGTATGGCATGTTTGCTATTATCTGTCTTTTTCTCGTTGAGATCTACCAGGAAGACTGGACAAAAGACAAGAATGCAATTTTCCCTGAGCCTAAAAACAGGTCGCTTAAATACCTTTTTTATGCCGGCGTCATTTCAATTATCTTGTTAATCGGCGTTTTCGATGCCAGCCAGTTCATCTACTTCCAATTCTAAGCCGATGAAGAAGACTACTAACGGTACATGGATATTCTTTCGCAACGGCTTGCTGCTGCTGCTGACTGTTATTGTATCCGATCAAATGATTGGCATGATCCTGCAACAGATGTATTTCGCGCAGAAGAATGGCCCGGAAGCGGAATCCACCTTCACGTTTACGAAGATGAACCAGGACGCTGTTATTCTCGGTTCATCAAGAGGAAGGAGAAACTATAACCCGCAGTTTATCGCCGATTCGCTGGGCATATCCTGTTACAATGCAGGGCATGACGGCCAGACTATCTTTTATGAGCAGGCGATTATCCGGATGGCGCTCAGTCGTTATACACCAAAACTTGTTATCCTTGATCTGAACCCTGAGGAAATGTATTACAAGGACGTTCATTACGACCGGCTGAATGTACTTGCGCCCTACTATAAAGATTACCCGGAAGTGCGTGATATCTATCTGCTGAAGGGTATCCGTGACCGGCAGACATCAGGTAAATTTCTGGTAGGACCATCTGAATCTGTGGCCGCAGATTTTTGGATGACCCACGGAGCAATGGAACAATATGCAATTCCATTTAATGCCGAGCGATTCAAAATGCTGTCGATGATTTACCGGTATAATTCATCCCTGCTCGATGTGCTCACCGGTATTTTCAAGAACAGAAAATCTGATTCCGGATTCAAGCCGCTGAAAGGAGTGATAACACAGGAAAAGGCAAATGAGCTGATCAGGGAGAATGCCAAACTTCGCAATGAAAAAAATAAGATTGTGGATCCGAATAAGGTAAAAGGGTTGGAAGAAATTTTTACATCGCTCACCGCAAAGGGAACAAAGGTGTATGTGAGTATGTCTCCGGCACTGGCTCCGTTTGCCATGGAGCCTTCTTACCAGGCTATACTGGATGTTTGCAGCAAATACAATGTTCCATTCAAAGACTACAGCCAGGATCTGCAATACAATAAGATTGAATACTTTTTTGATAATCACATGAATAAAGATGGTGCGAACCTGTTTTCAAAAAACCTGGCAAGTGATGTGAAGAAGCAATTCGCGCATCATTAAAATCAGCTATTTAATAGTAGCTTACAAAAAAATGAGGCAATTCAGCAGGCACAGCAGTTCATTGTCAAAAAAAGAAGAAGGCAATGACGGTACGCAAAAAATGTTGTGTTGGTAAACCCGAACAAAATGGCACTGCCTAATTTCTTATTAGTAGGAGCAGGTAAATCTGCTACACGATCGTTATATAACTATATGACGCAGCATCCTCAGGTATTTATGCCTAAGGTAAAGGAGCCGCAGTTCTTTGTGGCAGATGAGGTGAGGAACAGGATACAGAAATGGGTGGAAAATTATGATCAGTATGAGAAGCTGTTCGACGGCTCGGCCGGTAAGAAAGCAATAGGTGAAGCCAGCGTGATGTACCTGTTCTTCTACAAGCAGGCAATTGAAAATATCAGGAAATACCTGGGTGATGATGTCCGGATCCTCATGATCCTGCGCAATCCTGTTGAACGTGCTTATTCGGCATACAACTTCGTGCATGTCAATAATCCTGATGAGAAATATTCTTTTGAAGATGCGCTGGCGCTGGAAGAGGAACGGTTTGCCAACCACGCATCGCTGTTCATGCAGTACAAGTCGATGGGCCTGTATGCCGATGCGGTGAAAGCATACCTGGATAATTTCAGGAATGTGCACATCATGTGGTACGATGAATTCAGGCGTAACCCGCAGGAAGTATTGAAAGGTGTCTTTACCTTCCTCGGGATAGATCCTGAGGTCAGTATTGACTATTCAAGGCAGTGGAATAAAGGCGGTAAGAAGTGGAAGAATCCGGTCCTGCGCTGGCTGTTCATGTCAGATAATATTTTCAAGAAGGGATACAAATTATTTTTTCCGAAGCGGCAGGGTGTAAGGACCAATGAATTCTTTACGAAGAATTTTATGGAGCAAACAGAACCGATGAAGCCTGCAACCCGCCAGAAACTTATTGCCTTCTTCCGGAGTGATATCGAAAAGCTCTCAAAAATCACCGGCCGGAATCTTGACAACTGGCTGCAGTAACAATTAAATTCTTCTATCAGGGCAGATGAATAGCACCGATGATCATATGGATGAAAAGCAGCGGGCAGAGCCAGCGGATAAAGCGCATCAAAATGAGATTGTAAAAGGAGGCGTCTCCGCCTTTACTACCCGCCTGGTAGGCATGGGATTCAGCTATCTGTTCACTTTCCTGATCTCCAGGATGTATGGCGCCGCCGGAAACGGAGTTTATAACCTGTCGCAAAGCCTGATGACATTCACCGCCAGCATTACCAAGCTGGGCAGCGATACGTTGATGACGCGTTATGGTGCGCAGTATAACGCACAGAAAAAATTCGGATGGATTAAGGATCTGTATAATAAGTCGCTGATGGTATCAGTACCATTGGCCATATTATTTTCCACGGCACTTTATTTCCTGGCACCGCTGATTGCCACCAAAGTATTTCAGAAGCAGGATGCCGACCTAATCAGGGCCTTCCGTATTGCAACCTTAGCCTTGCTGCCTGTTACTATCTTCAACATCTCCAATGGCGGCCTGCGCGGATTGAAGAAGATCCGTATTTATGCAATGCTGCAAAACGTCAGTAACTTTTTCTTTGGCTGTATCATCATTTCTGTCTTGTATTTTGTCACTGATGATAAGGTGGTGCCCGTCATCACCTATGTCGCATTCGTTACCATTGGCGGCATCCTGAGCGGCTACTTTTTTCTGAAATATTCCAATTACTCATCCACACAGGTGGAGCAGGGACTCGAGTTCAACGAAAAATTCCTGATCGGCATTTCGTTGTTTGTCGCTTCTCTCGCCTCGCTCATTCGCGGCTATGCCGATACGTTCATACTTGGCAGATATGCCACAATTGAGGATGTCGGAATTTACCGCAATGCCTTTAAAGTGGCTACCATCACGCGCATTGCGCTGACGGCCTTCCTGGTACCTGCTGCGCCAAAGTTTGCCGAATTGTTTTCACAGGGAAAGATGAAGGAACTTGGAGAATCTGCACAGTTTGCCACTAAGATCATTTTCTGGTGCTCTGCACCTATACTCGCAGGCGTGATTCTGCTGGCGCCGTTTATCATGGGCATTTTTGGTAAGGAATTTCTTGCCGGCACCGAAGCGCTCATCATTTTATCGGTCGGGCAGTTCATTAACGCCGCCACCGGCCCGGTGAGCAACATCCTCATGATGACAGGCAGGCAAAAGCTCAACCGTAACCTCATGGTTGCTACCACGATATTGGCCATCGTGCTCGATCTCATCTTTATTCCGCGGTTTGGTATTGTTGGCGCGGCCTGCGTCAATACGTTCGGCATCATTATCATGAACCTGGTTCCCTTCTTCCTGATAAAATATTATTATGGTTTCTATACACTCGACTTCACCGAATTATTTAAGGTGAATCCGAAAACCTTTGTCAGGCAGATACGGCAGGCAATAAAGCCGGAAAAGAAAAAGAAGGGCGACTCAGAAAAGGAAACTACGGTAGAAGATCAGGTAGGCAGCATAGACTGATCTGCAGGTTCCTCTTTATCATTGCATTGGTTTACCGGCAAACAGTATCGGGCTTCGGCCTTTCTCCTCCTTGCACTTTTTGTTACATTTGCGCCTTTGGTAACAAAACCGGATAGTGCTGATGGCTGTACCCAATTTCCTGTGTGTGGGCGCGCAAAAAGCAGGAACAACTACACTTTACGAAATTCTTAAACAACATCCCGATATCTTTCTCCCTCAAAAAGTGAAGGAGACTAAGTTTTTTGTGAATGCGGAAAAGTATGCCAAAGGGCTGAAGTTTTATGAGAAGGAATACTTTAGCGAATATGGCATGCAGGCGGCCATAGGGGAAGTGGATCCTGCCATGATGTATGAAGAAAAAGCCGCGCAGCGCATCTATGAGTCGTTGGGAAATGATGTCAAACTGATCTTCATCTTCAGAAATCCTGCGGCCCGTGCGTATTCCCATTATCTGATGTCGCAGCGGAAAGGTTTTGAGGATCTTTCATTTGATGCCGCTGTTGCCGCGGAAGCAGATCGCCTGAAATCAAACCCTTCACAGAAATTTAACTTCAGCTATATCTCCAGGGGCTACTATACTGCGCAACTCAACCGGTTCAGAAAATATTTTAAGGAAGAGAATATACTCTGCCTGGTTTTTGAAGACGACTTTATTAAGAACCGATTGGAAACATTTAACCGTATCCAGGATTTCCTCGGTGTTAAGCATGCGGAACTGAACCTGCAGATCAGAAGCAATGAAGCCGCTGCACCGAGAAGCAAGGCCGTGCATGA
This sequence comes from Chitinophagales bacterium, assembly GCA_019694975.1. Lineage (NCBI taxonomy): Bacteria > Pseudomonadati > Bacteroidota > Chitinophagia > Chitinophagales > Chitinophagales bacterium. Next base: position 610,936 of record JAIBAY010000001.1, on the reverse strand, counting down.
GCTTACCAGGAAAAAAAATCCGCTGCGAAGCATGCTCGGTAAATTGTTGCCTTCAACCATGAGAAAATGGTTGCAACGATTTATCGCCAGCAAGAACGCCGTCGTTGCGGAAAATGCACGGCTTGACAGCAGGAAGGAAATGGAATTGATTGATAAATTTTTCATCAGCGATATACATCAGCTCGAGCAACTGATTCACAGAGACCTGAGCACGTGGTATGGGCGCAGTGCATCATAAATGATAAACGTGCAGGTGCCGGCTGCTCCGCATGAATAACAAATAATAGTATGACAGATAAGAAATGCTGGCCAAATCTTTTAATAGCAGGTGCTGCGAAGGCAGGTACTACTTCATTGCATTATGCACTCGATCAGCATCCGCAGGTTTTTATGAGCAGGAAAAAGGAGCCCGGCTATTTCGCCTGGCCGGAAGAGGATTTGTCTTTTATCAATAACGGTAAGCTCGTCACCAGGCCGCGTTTCCTCGTCAATCACCTCGATGAATATCTCTCGCTGTTTGAAGAAGGAGCGGATAAAAAAATCCGTGGTGAGTCGTCGACCACCTACCTTTATTTCTATGCGAAAACGATTGCGAATATCAAACGCATTCATCCGGATCCGCAAAGTGTGAACATTGTGATCGTGCTGCGTAATCCGGCAGAGCGTGCATTTTCCCAGTATATGCATAAACTCCGGGATGGCGCCGAATCGCTCGATTTTGAAGCGGCCCTGAAAACAGAATCACAGCGCATGAAGGATAACTGGCATTTCGACTATCAGTATACCGGCCGCGGCATGTACTATGAGCAGGTGAAAGCCTACATGGAAAATTTCAGGAATGTGAAAGTGTACCTGCATGAAGATTTGCGTACGGACGCTTCCGGCCTCATTCAATCGCTGGAAGATTTCCTGCTGATTGACCGTTGTCCGCTTGATTTTGGTGATGAACTGAATGCCAGCGGTGAACCGAAATCGGAATCACTGAACCGGTTCCTGAAAAAACCCAACCCGGTGAAGAATTTCCTGGGTAAGCTGCTGCCGAAAGATTTGCGCCGCAAAATGCGTTTAAAGGTGCAGAGTACTGTGTATAAATACAATCTTGAAAAGAAAGAACTGCAGCCTGAAACAAGGCAACAGTTAAAGAAGGTCTACCGCGCCGATGTGTTAAAACTGCAGGAACTCATCAAGCGAGACTTAAGCAGTTGGATTAATTAATACCACAGAAGGATCACTGCAGGCCTATGTAGCTGTGAACTGCAGAAGATCAAAGAAGCTGATGCAGTGAATGGAAGCCGGAAAAAAAACTGAGATGAAAACGAATACAACAGGGGAATCAAAACTTCCTAATTTTTTTGTGGTGGGTGCGGCAAAATCGGGCACTACTTCCTTATATGAGTACATGAAGATGCATCCGCAGATTTACATGGCACCCATCAAGGAAACACATCATTTTTCTACTGACATCGACAATACAAAGTTCCGGCCCAATTATGCAAGGTCGCTGAATAAAGACCTGACCAGATTTTTAGAGTCCGATATGCAGGAAGGCATCTTTCATGCCTTCGTGAAAGACTGGGATCAGTATGTTCAGCTTTTTAAAAATGTAAAGGATGAAAAGGCGGTGGGCGAAATCACCAACTCCTACCTCTATTCAGCAGCAGCTGCCGGAAATATCATCCGGCAATTCCCGGATGCAAAAATTATTATGATGCTGCGCAATCCTGTTGAGCGGGCTTTCAGCCACTACCTGATGGATTTGCGGATAGGTTATGAGACTGAGGATTTCATGACAGCGCTCAGGAAGGATATGGCACGAAACCCGAAAGGCTGGGGTATTTCTAACCTGTATGTGGAAATAGGCATGTATGCCGGGCAGGTGAAGCGGTTCATGGATGTTTTCCCGGCGCAGCAGCTGCGCATTTATATCTTCGATGATTTCAAGAAGAATCCCGGTGCAGTGGTGAAGGATATGTTCTCTTTTCTTGGTGTTGATCCTGACGTGGATATTGATTATTCCCAAAAATTCAACCCTTCCTTCATTCCTAAAAATAAACTCATCGGCAAGCTGAATACGCAGAAGAAGGTGAAAGACTGGCTGAAGGGCGTGCTTCCCAAATCAATGAAGTCTGCCTTCAAGAAGACTTTTTATACCGATAAGGATCTGCCGAAAATCACTGTTGAAGAACGCAAATTCCTGGCTGATATCTTTCGCGATGATGTAATGAAACTCGGCACGTTGCTGAACCGCGACCTCAGCGGATGGGTGAAGTGAATATGTGCAGCAAGCAGTTGCCATAGTCACCTAAATTAGGAAGTTAAAGGATTAAGATATTTCCCCATAAAGGGATTAGCTGTTTCAAATTGAGCAAGATGCAACCGAAGATATACATCGTACTGGTGAATTTTAATGGCCACAACAATACCGTGGAAACCATGGAAAGCCTGGCCAAACAATCTTACAAAGAGTTTCAGATTGTGGTGGTGGATAACCATACGCCTTCCTCGCTGCAGATTATTAAGGAATGGGCGAACGGCAGCCGCGTGATGGAATTCAATCCGCCTGCAGAGATCAGTCAGTATTCCGCACCGGCCTGTAACAAACCTGCTCGCTGGCTTAGCTATGAGGTGGCTGAGGCTGAAAAGGGTGGTGATGGCAGGAAGGAAAAGGAGCTGGAAGCACAAATTGCGGAAAATGCCGAAGCGCCGTTTAAGTATCCGCTCATCTTTGTGCAGGCGCTCAGCGATATCGGTTTTGCGGGTGGAAACAATGTGGGTTCCCGTTATGCTTTGCAAAAAGCCGATGGAGACTTTGTGTGGCTGTTGAATAACGACACCACGCTGGAGTATGATGCCTTAAAACACCTCGTGGAAAAGGCTGCTGCATATCAGGCTGCCGGAAAAAAGGTAGGGATGATTGGTTCCAAGCTGCGTTGGTACCGCTGGCCGGATAAGATCAATGCCATTGGCGGCATGTTTAATAAATGGACAACCTGGTCATACCATCTTGGGGTGCGGGAAGTGGACCATGGTCAGTACGACAGGGATGATGTGAAGTTTGATTATGTCTACGGTGCTTCTATTTTTATCCGGAAAGAATTTTTGCAGGATGTGGGGCTGATGAATGATGTTTACTATGCCTATTTTGAAGAGATGGACTGGGAAGTAAGAGCCTTGCGCAAAGGCTGGCAACATGGTTATTGTTACCAAAGCATTATTTATCACAAGCAAGGAGTTACTACCGGCAAAGAAATCAAGAGCAAGCAAAGGCCGTTATTTTTTATGTGCTGCAAATACCGAGGTTGGATGTTATTTTACCAACTTTACTATCCGTATCTTATCTTCGCACCCGTCATACGCCTGGCAGGGAAAGCCTTAAAAAATCTTACAGAGGGAAATGCAAAGGAATCCCTGTTAATCCTTAAAATACTACTGGGAAAAAGAACGTGCAGCAGGGATTAGAACTCACAACGCCATTACATTTTGCTGAGGCCATCCACAATACCTGGCGGCGTCGTATTAAAGTATTTTTGATTTACCTGCTGTTCATCAATATTTTCGGCACCCTTATTAAAAGCCCGGTTTCGCTGATCTATCTCGTATTTGGCGGATATCCGATGCTTTTTGTTTATCTGACATTTACTTCCATCTATTTGGTAGATAAGCTCATAGTTAAAAAAGCAGGGTTTAACATCTATGAGATCATTATCCTGGTGTTGCTGACGTATATCATGCTGCAGGCAGGCTTCGTTACCAACTTCTATTTCGGGCAGCCGGTGTTTCTGGGTATGTCGGCAGAAAAATCATGGCTGGCCATACTATCAGGTATATTCATGTTCTACCTGTTAAAATCAAAATCTATTGATCTAACTATTGTACGCGATGCGTTGTTGTTCGGTGCCTGGTTTAACCTGCCTTTTTACCTTGCCATGATACTGGCGCTTAACCCCAACCAGTTTGCAGGAACCTTGTTCGTGTATTGCAATTCGATTAAAGGGGGCTGCCAGTTTGAGTTTGACATCTTCGGATTTGCCTTCGCCACCATCTATTATTTTATCCGTTATGTAAGAACCAATCATATAAAATATGCACTGTTCTTTATCGGTTTTTATGCATATATCTTTTTTATCAATCAGAAAAGAGGTACTTCCATTGCCTTACTCGGAACGGTAGGTTTGTATTTCCTGCTTTATCTCAGCTGGGAGAAAATCGTTTACTATACTGCTTCTTTCATTCTTTTTATTGCCGCCGCGTTGGGAGGCCTGTGGTTACTGCGGCCTGATATTCTTGACAGGGTTATATTAATGTATACCGACGTTATTCTTGCCCTGCAGGGACAAGAAACAGGTGAGGCTTCAGCAGATGCACGAATCCGTGAAACAGCTATCGCATTCAAATATTTCAACAAGCATTCTTTCAGCTGGTTTTTCGGGAACGGAAAAATCAATAACGACTGGCTGGGCGGTCCCACTGCCGAATTAGGCCACTTCTACGCTTCGGATATCGGTGTATTGGGGGTGATCTATCAATTTGGCGTACTGGGCTTGTTTATAGGTTTGTTGCAATACTGGCTCGTGTACCGGACGCATAGAAAACTGAACCTGGAATTCAGAAAAGATTATTTCTACCAGTCGATTTTGTTTTTCATCATTTTCTTTTTTATCCGTGGCATACCGACAGGAGGAAGCTTTTTTGACCCGGGCATTGCCATAGCCGCATCATTCGTGGCCATTCATTATTTCTTCTATTACATCCAGCGCCACCCTGACAGGAATTACCGTTGGGCCAATAAGCAGGTTTTAAACTGATTGACTCTGATGACTGATTCGCGATTGCCCAACCTGATTATCGGAGGTGTTCATAAAGCCGGTACTACGTCGGTTTATACTTATCTCTCCTTGCATCCTGCCGTTTGCGGATCATCGGCCAAAGAGATCGGCTTCTTTATGCCGCTTAGATATGGCCGCGAAATTCCGCCAATGGAAAAATATGCAGCCTACTTTACGCATTGTGATGCAGGCAAAAGATATCGCCTGGAGGCAAGCCCGAGCTATCTTTATGGCAAAGAAATTATTGCATCCCGCATTTTGAAGGAACTTGGCAATGAAGTGAAAATAATATTCATCTTCCGTAATCCTGCCGACCGCTTGTTTTCTTTTTACGAGCGAAAAAAGGCAAATGCCTACCTTTCCGTCAACACCACTTTCACCGATTTTATCCGGAAATCCCTTGCCTACACAGATGCCGGGCCGGATGAACACCGTGAAGACGAAGAAGCGCTTTTCATGCGGGGCATCAGCGAAGGTTACTATATCGATTACCTGCCTGCCTGGTTTGATGTATATGGTGAAAACCTGAAAATACTTTTTTTCGAAGACCTGAAGAAGGATGCAATGGGTTTCATGCAACAGCTGTGTGCCTGGCTGCAGCTTGATTTCAGCCGGTATAAACCGGAGGATTTTGTCATTGAAAACCAAACCATCGCTTACAGGAACCGCTGGATGCACAAGACCATGCTGCGGATTAACAAAACGTTTGAATCATTCTGGAGAAAAAATGTGGGATTGAAGCGAACTTTACGTGGCTTGTATAAAAAGATAAATGCCAATGCCGGCGCACGGGAAAAGATGACGGAAGAAGAACGGAACCTGCTGAATGAAATTTATGAACCCTACAATAAACGGTTAGCTGAATTCCTGAGGGGGAAAGGGATTGCACAGTTGCCTGATTGGTTAAGCTGAACTATGACAAAGAAATTGCCCAACTTTTTTATTGTAGGTGCTCCTAAAGCCGGCACTACTTCCCTGTATTATTACCTGAAGAAACATCCGGAAGTGTATATGAGTCCGGTGAAGGAACCCAACTATTTCTCCTATGACGAAACAGTGAAACAAAGCCTGTATCACAAAGAGAAAGGGGTTGGAACCCTGCAGGAGTACATGCAACTTTTCGAAGCCGCCAACGGACGGCACAAGGCCATCGGTGAAGCAAGTGTCTCTTATCTTTTCTATCCGCCGGTTCCTGCCAAAATCAAAGAACTGGTGCCCGACGCAAAAATCATCATGTCGCTGCGCAATCCTGTTGACCGTGCCTTCTCGCATTATTTCATGGAGCATAAGCTGGGTTATGTGAATGATTCGCTGGAAGATATCGTCAGTAAAAAGTCAAAGCACAAATTTGCTCACCTCTGGTATCAGCAATATGTTGAACTGGGCCTCTACTATGAACAGGTAAAGCGTTACCTCGATACATTCGGAAAAGAGAACGTCAGGATCTTTATTTACGATGAATTATCAGAAAATATGGGAGCCATGATTGTTGAGCTGCTGCATTTTCTCCAGATTGATCCTTCCTTTTTGCCGGACCTGGAAGGCAAGTACAATACCTATTCAACGCCGCGCAACAGCATCATACGTGCCATCTATTCGCAGAAGAATCTGCGTACGCTTGCCCGTAAAATCATCCCGGATCACCGGGTGGAATCCATTAAGAACCTGTTTCTCACCCGCAGCAAAAAGCAAGACAAGCATGATGCCACGGTGGACCGCATGCATGCCATCTTCCAACCTGATATCATGCAACTTGAAAAATTGCTCCATAAAGATCTAAGCCGCTGGTATGAGTGAAAATAATAAGTTAAGGGTTGCCATGGTTGAACCCATCGGCGGACACAGCGGTAATGACTTTTATGATTTTGGTTTATGCAAGGCGGTGGCCGACCAGGGAACAGAACTCAGTTTCTATACCTGCGATGAAACCGATCTCGATACCAAATTCAGCTTTCCTTTCCGCACGATAAAACCGTTTAAGAAAATTTACGGACAAGATAACAAGCTGATCCGCGGTGTCCGTTACGCCATCGGCGCATGGCATGCTGCTCAGGATGCCGCTAAAGCCGGTGCGAAAGTGGTTCACTTTCACGTGTATCATTTTGCGTTAAGGGAATACCTGAACTTTTTCCTCTTCAGGAGAAAAGGGTTCAGGGTGGTGGCTACCATTCACGACATTGAAAGCTTTGATAAATACGGGCAGGAGATCAATCCGCGCAAATACGGCAAATTCCGCCATGCTATTGATCAGATCATCGTTCATTCTGACTATGCAAAAACATCCCTGGAAAAATATTTCCCCGGTTTTCCGGAACACGACATTCACATTGTTCCGCATGGTGATTCTGATTTTCTTTTCAATAAACCCATCACGAAGGAAGAAGCCAGGCAAAAGCTGAACTTGCCCATGGATCAGCAACTGGTGCTTTTCTTCGGACAAATAAAAAAGGTAAAAGGCCTCGATGTGCTGCTGCGCGCACATGCCATCGTTCGCGATAAGATGCCCAATGTAAAACTGCTCGTGGTCGGCAAGCCGTGGAAAGTGGAACAGGAGGAATTTGATGCAATCGTACAGGAGAAGAATTTGGAAAAGGATTGCATCCTCAACTATTCCTATGTGCCGAATGAAATCATTCCATACTATTTCGCGGCAGCGGATATCGTAACGCTTCCTTACCGGGAGATTTATTCCAGTGGCGTGATGATCCGTTCACTCGATTACAGCGCGGCCATCGTTTCCTCCGACCTCGATACGTTTAAAAAAATAATTGTGGAAGGAGAGAATGGAGTGATGTTCCGGAATGAAGACGAAAAAGACCTTGCGGAAAAAATAATGGCCTTGCTGCAGGATGAAGAAAAAATGAAACGCCTGCGCATGCAGGCAAAAAAAACCGCAGATGAAAAGTTCAGCTGGCAACTCATTGGCAGCAGGGTGAATGAAATTTACCGATTGGCACTGAGTAACAGCGCTTAGCCGTTGGCAGGGCAGGATTCGTCTGCTGTTAATCGAAAGCATCAATGCATTCAGCAGTCCGAATCACATAACAATTTACAATAATCAATTAACAATCGCTTCGCATGTCAGCAACAGAACATGTCATGATTACCGGATCAGCAGGTATGGTTGGATCGCATCTGATTGATCACTACCGCAGCCTTTTGCCTAAGGAAAATATTATTGGCACATATTTCAAACCTACCATTGATGTAACTGACATCCTGCCGGTTTGCAATGCCATCGAATGCGACGTAACCGATGCCGGGAAAGTCTTTTCCATCATCAATCAGTTTCGTCCTTCCCGCATTTTTCATCTGGCGGCGCAAAGCTATCCTACCGTTTCCTGGGAGAAGCCTATTGAAACGATTAACACCAATATGAATGGCACGGTGAATGTGTTTGAAGCTGTCAAAAAAATACGCCTGACAGAGCCGGATTATGATCCGATGGTCGTGGTGGCCTGTTCGAGTGCTGAATACGGATTGTCATTAACACCGGAGAATACGCCGGTTAAGGAGGACACCGCGCTATTGCCATTGCATCCTTATGGTGTGAGCAAGGTGGGGCAGGACCTCCTTTCCTTTCAGTATTTCCAGAACTTCGGCATCCGTTGTATCCGTGTCCGTATTTTTAATACTACCGGTGCCCGTAAAACCAATGATGTTACATCGGATTTCGTACTGCGTGCTTACAGGATTATGAAGGGCGCAGAGAATAAGTTTAAAGTAGGAACGCTGGAAACAAAACGCTCTATTACCGATGTGCGCGACCTTGTCTCAGCCCTGGTATTGCTCGCAGATAAGGGAACTGCCGGTGAAGTTTATAATGTGAGTGGTGAAAAGGTGTACCAGGTGAAAGAGCTGATTCCGCTTATTGAAAAAGCGACCGGCATGAAGCTGAATATCGAAACAGATCCGGCGTTGCTCAGGCCAACGGACGAACCCATCATCTATGGCGACAGTACGCGACTTAAAAAGGATACCGGCTGGAAACAACAATATTCCCTGGAAGAGACTATTCAGGATATGTTGCGGTATTTGAAAAAGAAGGCAACTGTCTAAACGCTGAACATGGCATGTTGAAATTGGTGTAATCCATTTCGGATGCAATGCCAGCCCTTTTCAGCATGTGATTTTTCATTATTCGGGAATTGTTTTCAGCTTCTATAATGCTGAATGATTTCTTCCTGGCCGGCACCTACTTTGTTACATTGTTTTTGCACTCTCAATAAAAAGCTGTTTAAATGAAATCAGTACAAACCATCGGGTTGCTTATTCTGTCCAATATTTTTATGACGTTGGCATGGTATGGACACCTGAAATTCCGTGAATTCAAATGGTTTGCCGCCTTGCCGCTTATAGCAGTAGTGCTGATCAGTTGGGGAATCGCCTTGCTTGAATATTGCTTTCAGGTACCCGCGAATCGAATTGGTTTTAAGGAGAATGGCGGGCCATTTTCACTGGTGCAGCTGAAAGTTATACAGGAAGTCGTGACACTTGTCGTGTTCACGATTTTTACGGTCTTGTTTTTTAAGAATGAAGCGCTGAAGTGGAATCATTTTGTCGGCTTCTCTTTCCTGGTACTTGCGGTGTATTTTATTTTCAGGAAATAGCAGCTGTGCATGGTTAATGAAATCAACCAGGTAAAGAATCGCCTGTTTACTGAATGACTATTTTATGTTGCTGCACGGAGCCTTCCGTTTCAATATTCAACAGGTAAATTCCACCCGGAAAACTGCTGAGGTCGAGCTGTAAGTTTTCTCCGCTGCTCATGGCCTTCGCTGATTGTGAAAGCAACAATTTACCGGTTATATCCTGTAGTTGTATGTTAACCTGATCAGGCATCATACTGCCGCCTGCAATATTCACAATGCCAGAAGATGGGTTAGGAAAGACGTTTAGTATCATGTTTTCATGAGCAGCAGCGATGCCTGAGGCAAGGTCGACAAATACAGTCACCGGCACACGATCGCTGATACACAGCGTCGGAATTTTATCTACTTCCCAGTCATAAAAATAATAGAACAGGTTGCTTCCATTAGGTGAGCCGGTTAAGGAAACGAAGTCCTGTATCACATAAGGATAGCTGACACCGGCATCACTGCGCTGCAGCCGCGGGCTGTCAAAACCCCATAACAGGTTATTCTGCGTTTTATTGGTGGTGAGCTCATAATCTTCTCCAGGCACGAGGTTGAAGTCAAGTGTAATACGGCTTGAATCCATCGGGATATTGATCAATACACTCTGCAGCACACTTCCATTGTGATTTCTCCATTCTATCAGCCGCTCGCCGGGCGTATCGGTATAAACTTTCACTGATTTCAATACGCAAGGCTGATAAACATTAAAAATTATGCTGCTGTTGGTGCTGTTGCTGCCACTGTACAACACACCCTGATGATATGGCTGGCCGGTATAGAAAGTATCAGCACCAAACGCTGTTGTGTTGTCGGCAAAATAAACAGTGGTGTCATACAGTATAGGCGTAATGAATTGATTGCCGGTGCTGAGCAATGTGCCTCCAATGGGTTCACTGTACCAGTTCACCAGGTCGCCGGTGGCGGTGAGCGTAGCTGTTCCGGGAGTAGTAAGATGGACATCAGCTGCTGCAGGTGACGGAGAAATCAAAACATTTACTTCCACGGGAGTTGACGAAATCAACTGGCACGTACCCGGAATACTGACAGTATAGCTGCCGGATGATGTTACGGTGATGGATTGAGTGGTTGCACCGTTTGACCAGGCATATGAAGTGGCAGCCGGAGCAGATAATTCAACACTGCCGCCGTCGCAAAAGGTTAATGCACCGGATACGGTTACAGCCGGTACTTCCACCGGATTTTGTGTGATCGTGATCGTCGGAGAAGTGGTAAAACAGTTATTGGAGGAAGACGATATTTTCACACTGTAATCACCGGTTTCGCCTACTTCCACAGACTGTGTAGTGGCTCCGTTGGACCATAGATATGAATAGTCTGATGGAACTGCTGAAGCTGAAAGTGTAACTGTTTCGCCCGGGCAGATGACTGTTCCCCCGCTGTTGCTTATGGTTAAATCAGGCGTCGTGCATTCATTTTCCACCACATCAATAAACTGATCAACGGCCGGATTCA